>JACRIP010000175.1 GCA_016220045.1 Planctomycetota bacterium | reverse complement strand
TGCCCGCGGGGCCCGCCGGCCCGTCGAATCACGACGTGGCGGCTATTCAGGTGATCGCCCGAATCGACCAGTTCCTCAAGCCGGGCGTGTCGGTGGTGCCGATGAACGTGCTCCTGCCGGAGGTGCGCTCCACGCTCGAAGTGCTGAGCGTCGAGGGGGGGCGCGACGCCTTCGCGCGCGTGCTGGCGGCCTTCACCGGCCTGCTCGACGAGTCGCGGCCGGACGTGCGCGACCGCGCCGTCAACCTGCTCTACGAGCTGGCGAAGCGCGGCGGCGCGGCGATCCGGCGCGAGTTTTTCGCCGGCATCCTCGGCCCGCTCGCGGAGCGGCTGCGGCTGGAGACCTTCGAGTCGCTCTTCGGCACGCTCGTCGAAGTGGCGCACCATGCGATCCGGTATTTCCTGGAGCAGGAGGACCTGGAGTCGATCGGCCGGCTGGTATGGGAGGTGGCGCTGCACCGTACGCCGGAGGGGGCGCGCGCGGGAACGGCGTCGGGCGTACGGTTGCGCGTGGGCGGCGTGCTCAAGCAGCTTGCGGCCTCGGCGGTCACGGACGTGGCGGTGGAGAACCTGTCCGCCGCCGCGCCGGAGCGGCGCGAGCAGGCGCGGCGCATCCTGACGGCGCTCGGACCGGGCGTGGCGGGCCGGCTGCTCGCCTTCCTGAAGCGCGCGGAGGATCCGGCGGCGCGGCGCAGCGCGGCCTTCGCGCTCAAGTCGCTCGGCGCGCCCGCGGAGCAGGAGGCGCTGCGCGAAATCAATCCGGTGGCGCCGCCGGCCGGCATGGCGCGCGTGCTCTCGGTGCTCGACGTGATCGCCGGGGAGCTGGCGGTGCCGATCGGGCTCGGCCTCCGGCACGGCGACGAGTCGGTGCGGCGCGAAACCGTGGCCCTGCTCGGCCGCATCGACCGCGGGGCGGCGGTCAAGGCGGTCCTCGCGGCCCTCAAGGATGACGACCCTGCGGTGGTCCGCGCCGCGGTCGCGGTGGTCACCGAACACCGCTTCGTCGAGCTGGCGCCGCAGCTCGCCGCGGTCCTGGCGGCGTCGAAGGACGCCGCGCTCGGCAAGGAGATCTGCCTCGCCCTCGGGAAGATTCCTGATCTCACGGCGATTCCGGCGCTGGCGGGGGTGCTGACGCGTTCCGGGATGCTGGGCGGCTTCGGGGCGGCGCCCGAGGAGCTGCGCGTGGCGGCCGCGTGGGCGCTCGGGAACTACGCTCACGCGGACGCGCGCGCGGCGCTGACGAAGGCGACCTCCGACGCGGCGGCGTCGGTGCGGAGCGCCGCCAAGCTCGCCCTGCGCGCGACCGAGCCGCCGGCCGGGCCGGCCGCCGCCAACCCCTAGCTGGGCATCGCGGAAGCGTGCGCGAATCGTCGGACCCTCAAGCCAGAGTATCGTGGTAGCACTGGCCGGGGCGCGAGCCCGTGGCGTCCCGCGGGCACCCCGGTCGTCCTCGTCCTCGTCCTCGTCCTCCTACTCGTACTCGTACACCCAGGGCATTCGAGTACGAGTACGAGTACGAGATACGAGTACGACGGAGGCCACGGTTTCGGTGCGTGCGGCCGGTACGGTCGAGCGGCAAGAACGGTCATGCCCCCGGCAGCCCCCCCCGGTCTTGCCCCGCCCACCCGCGCAGGCTATACTACGGTTGCCTCGCCTCCACCCCCTCCGCCCCCCCCCCTCGGAGGCCGCGCCATGGCCGCCGCCGATACGCTCGAGTCGGTCCTCGCCCGCCGCACTTGTGAGGGCGTACTTTACGAGAAACTCGCCGACCGCAAGGTCCGCTGCGTCTCCTGCGGTCATCGCTGTATCATCTCCCCCGGCCGCCCCGGCATCTGCAAGGTCCGCTTCAACCGGGAGGGCGTCCTCTACGTTCCCACCGGCTACGTCGGCGCCCTCCAGTGCGACCCGATCGAGAAGAAGCCCTTTTTCCACGCCTTCCCCGGCGAGGACGCGCTCTCCTTCGGCATGCTCGGCTGCGACCTCCACTGCGCCTACTGCCAGAATTGGTTCACCTCCCAGGCGCTGCGCGATCCGGCCTCGATGGCGCCGCCCGAGGACGTCACGCCCGAGGGCCTCGTCGACCTCGCCGTCGCCCGCCACGCCCCGGTCGTCGCCAGCACCTACAACGAACCCCTGATCACCAGCGAATGGGCGGTCGCGGTGCTGCGCGCCGCCCGCGCCCGCGGCCTGCGCGGCGCCTACATTTCGAACGGCAACGGCACGCCCGAAGTCCTCGACTACCTCCGGCCCTGGGTCGATCTCTACAAGGTCGACCTGAAGGGCTTCGACGACCAGAACTACCGCCGCCTCGGCGGCGTCCTCGCCAACGTGCTCGAGACCATCCGCGGACTCGTCGCCCGGGGCTTCTGGGTCGAAATCGTCACCCTGGTCATCCCCGGCTTCAACGATTCGCCCGCGGAACTGACGCGCATCGCCGAGTTCCTGGTCAGTGTTTCACCGGATCTGCCCTGGCACGTCACCGCCTTCCACCCCGACTACAAAATGACGGAGCGGGACCACACGCCGGTCGAGACCCTGCTCGCGGCGGCCGAAGCCGGCGAGCGCGCGGGTCTGCGCTACGTCTACGCGGGGAATCTGCCGGGCCAGGTCGGGCGCTGGGAGGACACGCGCTGCCCGGCCTGCCGGACGCCGGTCGTCCGCCGCCGCGGCTATCGCATCCTGGCGAATACGTTGCGCCGCGACGGCACCTGCCCCACCTGCAGCAGCCGGGTCGCCGGCTTCTGGTGGGGCGAAGGCGGCGACCGGCCCGCCGCGCCCGCCGGCAATCCTACGCGCCGGCCCGAACCGCTCCCGGTCCCACCGCCGCCGCGCGCCTGAGCCGAGCACGGACGGAACCACAGAGGCACAGAGACACAGAGACGACGGGAACGAGGGGGAGGCCGTTCCGCGCCCGATCCCTGGAACCGGCCACACCCAGGGCCCGGAACGGCCTGCTCCTCGTTCCCGTCGTCGTCTCTGTGTCTCTGTGTCTCTGTGGTTCCGTCGCGGTTTCGCATGGCCCGTCTTCCGCCCGCGGTTTCCCTTCCCGCGCCCGGTGCGGCTCTGCTATAATCGCGCGGTTCCCCCTCTGCTCGGAGACGAGGCGGCATGGCCGACGCCAAGGACAAAGAGGACGCTCCGGATATCCAGGTCGTACAGAAGAACCGCAAGGCGTTCTTCAACTACGAAATCACCGATCGCTTCGAGGCCGGCCTGGTGCTCCAGGGCACCGAGGTCAAGTCCATCCGCGAGGGGCAGTGCTCGATCGGCGAGGCCTACGCCAAGGTCGAGAAGGGCGAGGCCTGGATCATCAACATGGACATCAGCCCGTATGGCGCCGGCTCCTACATGAACCACGAGCCCAAGCGGCCGCGCAAGCTGCTCCTGCGCAAGGGCGAGATCGAGAAACTGTTCGGCAAGACGCGGGTCAAGGGCCTGACCGTGATCCCGCTCACGCTCTATTTCAAGCGCGGCTTTGCCAAGCTCTCCATCGGCGTCGCCAAGGGCAAGAAGCTCTGGGACAAGCGCGCCGATCAGAAAAAAAAATCTTCGGACCGGGATATCCGGCGGGCGATGAGCCGCCGGGACAAGGCGCCCTGTGCGCGCCGCGTCCGGAAAGAAATCCCCGCGAGCTTTGCGATTTCCTCGCGTGGGGGCGAATTGGGTTCGACCGGGTTTCGGAGGTCATGGTGGCGCTCCGAGGTTGTCCGGCGGCCTCGTTAAAAACCGGGCACCAAATTGTAACTGCGAACAGCAGCTACGCTCTCGCGGCCTAGCGTCGTGAGCGTTGTTCCGGTTCATGTCTGCGAAGACGCGCGCAAGCGCGGCTGAACCGGCGGGACGTACTGAGCAGACTGGCTGAACCGTCGGCCGTCCGCCGGGCGGGGATGCGACAACAACAGGCGGGCTGGCCCGAGTGGAACCCTGTCGGCCGGGGTCTGCGAGGGCGAGAACCAAACGACCGACTACGAGCGTAGAGGCCACGGCTGAAGGACCGCGGGACGGGGGTTCGATTCCCCCCGCCTCCACCAATCTTTGCCGCGACGGGAGCGGCGACCACGACCGCGCCCGGGGCGCGGGACGCCGGTGGAGGGACGGCTCCCCGGCCGGGCGGCCGCGCCGCGCCCGCGCCCGGCGCGTGACCGTATCCGGGTTTCACCGTATGATCGAGCTTCCCTGTCCCCATTGCGGCAACGTCATGTTCGCGCGCGAGGAACGCGCGGGGCAGGAGAAGGTCTGTCCGGCCTGCGGCAAGAAGACCGTCGTGCCGCAGGTAGCGGTGGCCGGGGCATCGAACGATACGCTGGTGCAGGTCGGGCCGTCGAGCGCCGACATGCTCTTCGGGCGGATCGCCCTGGCCAACAAGCTGATCACCGACGTCCAGCTCGCGGAGGCCGTGCTCGCCCAGGAGAAGGTGCTCGCCGGCGGCACCGCCACCGCCCTGGGCACCGTGCTCCAGCAGAAGGGCTACCTGACGGAGACGGCCGTGAAGGCCGTCGTCCGGGCGCAGGCAGAGGCCGAAATCCTGGCCGAAGACGCCCAATACGGTTCGATCGCGGTCGCCAACCGCTTCATCACCCAGAAGATGCTCGACAAGGGACTGGCCCAGCAAAAGGAGCGCGCCGCGGAGGAGTCGGGCGTGGTGCCCCTCGGGCGTTTGCTGCAGGAGATGGGG
>JACRIP010000169.1 GCA_016220045.1 Planctomycetota bacterium | reverse complement strand
CCGCTCTACGGCCCGACGCTGGTCTGCGGCTTCGCGCGCTGGCACGGCTACCCGGTCGGCATCGTCGCCAACAACGGCGTGCTCTTCAGCGAGAGCGCGCTCAAGGGCGCGCACTTCGTCCAGCTCTGCAACCAGCGGCGCACGCCGCTTATCTTCCTGCAGAACATCACGGGGTTCATGGTGGGCAAGCGCTACGAGCAGGGCGGGATCGCGAAGGACGGCGCGAAGATGGTGCAGGCGGTGGCGACGGCGGCGGTGCCACGCATCACGGTGATCATCGGCGGCTCGCACGGCGCGGGCAACTACGCGATGTGCGGGCGCGGCTACCGGCCGCGCTTTCTCTTCACCTGGCCGAATGCGCGCGTCTCGGTGATGGGCGCGGAGCAGGCGGCGGCGGTGCTGGTCCAGGTCAAGCGCGAGCAGCTCGCGCGCGACGGCAAGACCCTCTCCGAGGACGAAGCGCGCGCGATCGCCGCGCCGGTGCGCGAGAAATACGAGCGCGAGGGCGACCCGTACTACGGGAGTTCCCTGTTGTGGGACGACGGCGTGATCGATCCGGCCGAGACGCGTTCGGTGGTCGCGCTGGCGCTGTCGGCGACGCTCAATGCTCCGGTCGAAACCGGTCCCGCGCCGGTGTTCCGGATGTAGTTCGGAACCCCTTGGGTCACGGCGGACGAGGCGTGGCGCTGCGCCCGCCGCGTGCCGCCGCCACCGTCAGGTTTGGACGTTTAGACGTTTGGGCGTTTGGCGCCCGCGGCGGGAAGTCGGCTGCGGGCTTCGTTCGTAGTACCGGGCTTCAGCCCGGGTTCGTTGCCGGCCTTCAGGCCGGCATCCCCTCGACGTTGGATTCCCCCCAAGGATCGCGCGCCGATGCCGACCGTTCGCCGTGAGCTCCGTGGGCCGGTCCTGCACCTGACCCTGGACCGCCCGGAGGTGCGCAACGCCTTCAACCCGGCGCTGATCGCCGAGCTGACGCAGGCCTGCGCCGGGATCGCGCCGGAGGTCCGCGCCGTCGTCCTGGCGGGGGCCGGGCCGGCCTTCTGCGCCGGCGCCGACCTCGACTGGATGCGCGCCTCGAAGGGCCTCTCCGAAGCCGAAAACGCGCGCGACGCCGCCGCGATGGCGGCGATGTTCCGCGCGCTCGACGAGTGCCCGTGTCCGGTGATCGCCCGGGTCCAGGGCGCGGCCCTGGGCGGCGGCGCCGGGCTGCTCGCCTGCTGCGACGTCGTCGTCGCCGCCGAGGACGCGACCTTCGGCTTTACGGAAGTCCGGCTCGGCATCCTGCCGGCGGTGATTTCGACCTTCGTGCTGCCGGCGATCGGCACGCGCGGGGCGCGGCGCTTCTTCCTCACCGGGGAGCGGTTCGGCGCGGGCGCGGCGCGCGACCTCGGGCTGGTACACGAGGTAGCGCCGGCGGCCGGGCTCGACGCGCGCGTCGACGAGCTGGTGCGCGCCGTGCTCGCGAGCGGACCTCAGGCGGTTGCCGTAGCCAAGCGCCTGATCCGCGCCGTGCCCACGCTCGCGCGCGACGCGGCGATCGAACACACGGTAGAGACCATCGCGCGCGTCCGCGTGACCGCCGAAGCCCAGGAGGGACTCGGCGCGTTCCTCGAGAAGCGCAAGCCGGGATGGGCCGCCACTTGAGGGGCGACCGCCGTCCAGGCGGAAGCAATTCGGGCTGAGGATTTGATCCCTGCTGCTGAGAATCGTGAAAACCCGTCCGCAATTCATGACGCCGTAATCACCCAATCGCCCGATCACCCAATCACTCAATCCCTCAAGGGGTACGCGAACACCGGCCATCTCCGGTCCCGCCCCAAGGTGTTGCACTCGCATGAGAGTCCTGGTCGCCAACCGCGGCGAGATCGCCTGCCGCATCCTGCGCACCCTGCGCGAAATGTCGGTGGCCTCGGTCGCCGTCTACACCGCCGCCGACGCCGCCGCGCCGCACCTCGACCTCGCCGACGAGGCCGTCGAGCTGAAGAGCGAACGCGGCTACCTCGACGGCGAGGAACTGCTCCGCGCCGCCCGCGCCCAGGACGCCGACGCCGTCCATCCGGGCTACGGCTTCCTCTCCCAGAGCGCCCTCTTCGCGCGCGCGTGCGGCGCCGCCGGCGTCACCTTCATCGGGCCCTCACCGGAGGCGATGATCGCGCTCGGCGACAAGCGCGGTTCGCGCAAGACCGCCGAGGATCTCGGCGTCCCGGTCGTCCCGGGCGCGCACGAGTGCGATACCCTCGAGGCCGTCGACGCGGCGGCCGGGCGCATCGGCTTCCCGCTCCTCCTCAAGGCGGCCGGCGGCGGCGGCGGCAAGGGCATGCGTCTGGTCCACCAACGCGCGCAGCTCCGCGAGTCCTTCGAGGCCGCGCGCCGCGAAGCCGAATCCGCCTTCGCCGACGCCCGGCTCCTGGTCGAGAAGTTCATCGCCCCCGCGCGTCACGTCGAGGTCCAGATCCTCGGCGACGGACGCGATGCGGTCGCGCTGGGCGAGCGCGAATGCAGCCTGCAACGCCGCTACCAGAAGGTGCTCGAAGAGGCCCCCTCGCCGGGCATCAACCCGCGCACGCGCGCCGGTCTGCTCGATTCGGCCGCGCGGCTCGCGCGCGCCGTCGGCTACGCGGGCGCCGCGACGGTCGAGTTCCTGGTCGGCCCGGACGGCGCGCACTACTTCCTGGAAGTGAATGCGCGGTTGCAGGTCGAGCATCCGGTGACCGAGCTCCTGACCGGCATCGACCTGGTGCGCGCGCAGGTCGAAATCGCGTGCGGCGGGCGTCTGCCCGACCCGCCGACGCCGCGCGGCCACGCGATCGAGGTGCGCGTCAACGCCGAGGACCCGTACCGCGACTTCCTGCCGCAGACCGGAACGGTCGAAATGCTGGAGTTCCCGCATCGGCCGGGCCTGCGCGTGGACAGCGGCATCCGCGCGGGCAGCGAGATCGGCGCGCGCTACGATTCGCTGCTTGCCAAGGTGATTGCCCTAGGCCGGGACCGCGAGCACGCGCGACGCCGGCTGATCGAAGCGCTGCGCGAGACCGTGCTGCTCGGGGTCGGCTCGAACCTGGTTTTCCTGCTCGAGCTCCTGGAGAGCGAGTTCTACGTCAAGGCCGAGACCTACACGACCACGTTGGAATCGAGCTCCTGGACCGAACCGCCGGTGCCGGCGGCGGTCGCCGCGTACGCGGCGCGCGCGCTCGCCGCCCACGGGCCGGGCGGCGGCGGCGGGGGAGCGGGGGCGGGCGGCGCGGGTGGCGGACCCGCCGATCGCTGTTCGCCCTGGACCGCGCTCGGCCCTTTCCGGATGGGGAGCTGACCCGCATGGCCTGGATCGCCTTCGAGCATGAGGGTCGGCGCCATCGTTTCGCGGTGGCGCGCGCGCCCGGCGGACTCTGGGTCGGCTGGCCCGGCGGCGCGAAGTTTTTCGTCCCGCCGCGTCCCGCCGCCGTCGCCGGCGGTCCGGTCCACGAGGAGGTGCGCGCGCCGATGACCGCGAAGGTCGTCAAGCTCGCGACCCGCGTCGGGGCTACGGTGAAGACCGGGGACGTGCTGGTGATCCTGGAGGCGATGAAGATGGAATACCGCCTGACGGCGCCGCACGACGGCGTGGTGGAGGCGGTGCACTGCGCCGAGAAGGACCTGGTCGATCTCGGCAAGGTGCTGGTGACGCTGGAGGAGCCGGAGTGATCCGGATCGTGGAGGTCGGCCCGCGCGACGGCCTGCAGAACGAACGGCGCACGATTCCGACCGCCGTGAAGATCGCGTTCGTGAACGCGCTTTCGCATGCGCGCCTGTCGGAGATCGAGGTCAGCGCGTTCGTGTCGAGCAAGGCGATCCCGCAGCTCGCGGATGCGGACGAGGTCTGCACGCGCATTGGGCGCGCGCCGGGGGTCGTCTACTCGGCGCTGGTACCGAACGAGCGGGGCCTGGGGCGCGCGCTGGCGGCTCGTATCGACAAAGTGGCGGTCTTCACGGCCGCGAGCGAGACCTTCAACCGCAAGAACATCCATGCGTCGATTGCGGAGTCCTTCGTGCGGTTCGCGCCGGTGCTCGCGGGCGCGCGGCGGGCCGGTAAGCTGGTGCGCGGCTATCTGTCCACCGCCTTCTGGTGCCCGTACGAGGGGAAGATCGCGCCCGCGGTGGCGGCCGATCTGGTGACCCGCCTGTTCGACGCGGGCGTGGACGAGGTCTCGATCGGCGACACGATCGGCAAGGCGGCGCCGGACGAGGTCATGGCGTTGCTCGACCTCGTTCTGCCGCGGCACGGGGCGGCGCGCCTGGCGCTGCACTTCCACGACACCTTCGGCCGGGCAGTGGCGAACGCGCTGGCGGCCTGGCGGCGGGGCGTGGAGACCTTCGACGCGAGCGCGGGCGGGATCGGGGGCTGTCCGTATGCTCTGGGCGCGACGGGCAACGTGGCGACGGAGGCGCTGGTGACGGCGCTTGTGGGGGCGGGGGCGAAGGTCGGGGTGGATCTGGAGAAGCTGCTGGCGGCGCGGGAAACGATCCGCGCGGCGATCCGGGCTTTGCCCTAGCGAGGACGCCATGGACGACAATCCGGCCGAAGGCTTCAGCGCGTTGCCGCGCGAGGCGCCGCGTCCGCGCCAGCATCATTACGTTTTCGCGCACCAGGCGCTGCCGCAGGCGGTTTTCGGGCCCGACGCGACGCGGGTGCGCGCGGCGCTCTCGGGCGACGCGCCGGAGGAGATCGTGCGCTTCGTGTGGAACCTGGTGGCGAAGCGGCTGCATCCGGAGAACCGTCTGCCGGCGGACGACCTGGCGGCGGAGGTGGTGGAGCGGTCGGGGCGGGACGCGCTCGTCCTGGTGCACCTGCCGACGCCGGTGAGCCCGCCGGAGGCGTGGTTTTGCGCGGTGGTCTATCGGGGCGACGCGGCGCACTACGTCACGCTGGAGCAGAGCGTGCTGACCGCGACGATGCTCTGCGGCTGGGGCAAGGACGGCACGCACGAGAACTACGGCTCGGGCTGCGCGCCCACGCCGGAGGCCTTCGTGGCGGCGGTCAAGCGCAGGGTGGGGGGACAGGCGAACGCCTGATGCGGGGGCGGGGACCGTGGGCGTCCCGCCTGAAGGCGGAACTACGAACGGCGTCCGCGGTCGTGCGCGCATTGGGTGTGCAGGCCGAGCCAACGGCTCCGACGTAGCCGCCAACCATCGGAGTGCCAGTCGGTTCGTTCGTAGTTCCGCCTTCAGGCGGAACGATCTTCTCATGGGCGGTTGCATGTACGACTGGCGTACGATGACCTCCGAGCAGCGCCGGGAGGCGCTCGCCGTGCGGAAGTCCCGTCGCTATCCCTGGCACGGTCCGCCCGCGTCGCCGCAGACCACGACCTACTATCACGTCACGGCCGCCTGCTACGAGCATCTTCCGCTCATCGGGCGTTCGCCGGGGCGGCTCACGGCGTTCGAGGAAGCGCTGCTCCGCGACCTGGAGGCGGCCGGCTTCAGCGCCCGCGCCTGGTGCGTGCTGCCGAACCACTATCATGCGTTGATCTGGGCGCAGGTGGCGACGGCGCTCCGGGAAGTGCTGGGCCGCTTGCACGGGCGGACGTCGTACGCGTGGAATCAGGAGGAGGGCTGCCGTGGCCGCAAGGTCTGGCATCGTGTGGCTGATCGGCACATGCGCTGCGAGGATCATTTCTGGGCGACGACGAACTACATCCATCACAATGCGGTGAAGCATGGATACGCCCGGAGCTGGGAGGACTGGCCGTGGTCGAGCGCGGCGGCCTATCTGGAGACGCGCGGCCGTGCGGAGGCGCTGCGGATCTGGCGTGAGTACCCCGTCCTGGACTACGGGAAAGGGTGGGACGAGTTCTGACCCGCTGCGCACCGCGGGCGCCCTGCACGTCCCGCCTGAAGGCGGAACTACGAACGGCGTCCGTGGCCGTGCGCGCATTGGGAGTGCAGCCCGAGCCAACGGCTCCGCCGTGGCCGGCAACCATCGGAGTGCCAGTCGGTTCGTTCGTAGTTCCGCCTTCAGGCGGAACGATTTTCTCACGGGCGGTTGCATCACGCCCTGGTTGCGCATCCTCCCCCAGCAAGGCCACTGCCATGTTCTCCTCCCTGCTTGCCGCCCTGCTGCTCTACCAGGTGATTCCCTGGGGGGATCAGCGGGTTCAGGTCCACCCGGACGGCGGCCTCGGCCGCATCTGCGCCGAGCGCGCCTTCCTCCGCGAAGTCGAGGACCTGGAGCGCCGTCCCGCGGTCGCCCCGGGCGACGCCAACGTCTGGAAGGTTCGCGCCTTCATCTTCCGCGAGCTGGACTTCAAACGCGGTCGCCACGTCGGCAAGCGCCGCTTCACCGACGCGGAGCTCGCGGCCCTGCAGGCCGTGGTCCGGGACTTCGCCCGCTGCGTCGCCGCCTACTCGCGCGGCGCGCTGCGCCTCGACCTGGAAACCCGCGTCATCGAGGCCCCGCTCCGCCGGCTTTCCGGGGACGCCAAGCCCGGCTTCAGCGCCTGGACCGACGTCACCGCCGAGTTCATCGGCGAGCACGTCGACGACGACGTCCACAGCGTCCTGGTCTACTTCCCGTCCGCCGGCCTGCCGGTGCCCTACTGGGGCGGCACGACCGGCGGCGACACGATGAAACGCGCCGGCTATAGCTGCATCTGCGTGCTCGACGCCATCGACCATGAGACCTACGTCGAGGTCACACTCCACGAATGGCTGCACCAGGTCGATTGGGCGCGCGCCGAGCGCTCCGGCTACAGTGACCTGCCCGACCTGCACGGCGCCGAGGAACTGGGGTATTCCCCCGGTGCCGCCCGCCGCGGCTGGATGGACTGGTACCGCGACTTCATGACGGACTACGTGGCCCCCCGGACCTGGGCGCGGCTGTCCATGCTGCGCGAGGACCCGGAGCTGCCGCGTCCGGGCTTTGCCGGCGGCTTCGTCCGCGCCTGGCGCGTCGCCGGACCCTTCGACAACGAGCAGGATGAGGGATTCACCCGGGACGACGTGCCGGCGGCGGACCCGCCGGTGGCCGAGTGGCGGCGGGTGGCGGACGCGGAGACGCTCGACTTCCTGCCGCTCTTCGAGCGGAAGGAGAACGTCAGCGCCTACGCCCACGTCTACCTGAAGCCCGGCGCCCCCGGTCCGGCGCGGCTCTGGCTCGGCAGCGACGACGGCGTGCGCGCGTGGCTGAACGGGGAGCTGGTCCACGACCGGCACGCGCATCGGCCGCTCAAGCGGGACCAGGACCGGGTGGACGTCGAGCTGGAGGGCGGGTGGAACCGCCTCTTGCTGAAGGTCGATCAGGGCGGCGGCGGCTGGGCGGCGACGCTGCGCGTGTCGCGTCCGGACGGCAGCGCGCTGCCGGGGCTGGAGTTCGCGGCCGATCCCCCGCCGGCGTCCGACCTCGCCCGGCCGCGGTCGCGCGCGCCGCGCCTGCCGGATGAGGTGTTCGCCTGGTCCGCCGTCCGGGAGGACCCGTTTCGGAAGCTGCCGCAACTCGACCCGCGCGACCTGGGCGCGAGCGGCGGCGAGAACTTCCTGGCGCTCGGGGATACGCCGGAGAGCCGGCTGGAGTTCGCGACGCGCGCGCTCGCCCGGCGCGGCGACCTGTGGCTGGTGCGCTGCGACGCGTTGCCGGTCATTGCCGACCTCGACGTCGCCTACGAGCAGGGCGAGCTGCGCCCGGGCCGCCTCGAGGACCACCTGCTGGGCTGGGTCGCGATCGCCGGCCGCGTGGCCTTCGTCGCGCGCCACGATCCGGGGTTCACCCCGGGGTGCGACGTCGACCTGCTGGGTGCGCGGCAGGCCGGCGGCCTGGCGCACCTGCAGGTCGAGGGCGCGGAGGCGGTGCTGCGGACGACGGTGCCGCTGGCGGCGGCGCCGCCGCTGACGCCGGCCGAGGCGGTGTCCGGGCCGGCCGTGCGGGGACGCGACGGCCGCGAATGGCGCTGGCCGTTGCGCCCCGGGCACAGCGGATTTCTGGAGGCGCTCGACCTGGCGCGGTGCGCGGGCGCGGGCAGGTAGACCGCGCCCCGCGTCGGGCGGGGGACGCTGCGGCGCGTCTCAGCGCGCCACCGGCCGCTGCTCGATGCGCTCCGCCCGCGCCGCAAACTCCTGCGCGAAGACCCGCCTCAGCGCCGCATTCTCCTGCACGCGCATCGTCGTGTCGTGCCGCTCGTCGTCGTCGTTCGGCCAGCGCTCGTTCCACCAGGAAAACCCCACCACCCCCGCCCATCGGCCGCCCAGGAGGTCCGCCAGCGCCGACCCCGCCCACGCCTCCGCCGCGACCGCCCGATTCCCCGCGGCACAGCCGAATTCCGCCACCACGATCGGCTTCGCCGGCGCGCACCGCCGCAGTCGGGCATGTACCTGATCCATGCGGCCGCGGAACGCCCCGGGATCCTCGCCCGTCGGCGACTGCGGACCGTACAGGCTGACGCCCAGCCAGTCCACCACATCGTCGCCCGGATAGTAGGCTTCCAGACGGTTCCACGCCTCGTCGGGGACATCCTCGCCGTTGACGTGGAAGACCCACAGCAGGTTGTCCGCCCCGGCGCCGCGCATCACCCCCACGAGCCGACGATAGGCCGCGACGAAGCGCTCCGGCCCGTCCGCGCGCCGCGGGTCGCCGAAGCCCCCGGTCTCGCCCGCCCCGTTCCAGCGCCCGTTCCAGGAGAACCACTCGCCGTTCATCTCCGTCCCCCACTCCACCACGACCGGCGAGCCGAACTCCCGCGCCGCCCGTGCCCAGGCCGCGAAGTCCGCGTCGACCGCTCCGCGCGCGATCGCGTCGGGATGGAACACCGGCTCCGCGTGGTTTTGCTCGGCATCCGACCGCAGCATCAGGCGTATGTAGGGGACAGACCCGGCATCACGAATCCACTCGGCGGTGCGGCGCGGAAAGGCGCGGCTGCGGTACCAGTTGTTGCTGAAATAGACCCAGGCGGCGCGCGTGCCGACCGCGGTTTCGTAGGCCGACAAATCGCCCGGCGTGAGATCGTCCTCTTCGCCGCTCGCCCCGCCGGGAAAGACGCCATGATACAGTCGCCCGGCGCGGGGGAGGTCGAGGCGGCGCGCGACGCGCGGCGCGGCCGGAACGCGGATGCGCCAGAGTGCCGCCGGACTTTCGTCCGCGTCATGCGCCTCGAAGCAGACCCACGCGCCGTCCGGCGACCAGGAGGGCGCGCCATCCGCGCCGGCCGAGGTCGTGAGGCGCTCGGGCGCGCCGCCGGTCGCCGCGACGATCCACAGATTCTCTGTCCCCGCCCCGCCCGCCTCCGCGGCGAACACGATCCGGCGGCCGTCCGGAGACCAGCTCGCGTCGGTGCCCGCGATCGCGCCGAGCGCGCGCACATCGGTTCCGTCCGGCGCGAGGGTGAAGAGCCGCCACGCGTCGGAGCCGAGCCGGCGGCGTTGGAAGACGATGCGCTCTCCGGTCGGGCTCCAGTTCGGCTGCCGATCGTCGTTCCCCTGCGCGGGCCCGGCCGTGAGTCGCGTCAGGCCGGCGCCATCGGCGCGCACCTTCCACAGGCTGCCGCGTCCCGGCTCCCCGAGCGCGGCGTCGGCGACCTCGTCCCGCGCCTCGAAGACGATCCAGGTCCCGTCCGGGCTGAAGCTCGGCTCGCGGTACTGGAGCGGGTCGGCGTGGCGCGTCACGCGGCGGGGCGCGCCGCCGGCCGCGGGAATCACCCAGATCTCGTCGCGCGTCGCCCCGCGGTCGCTCGCGAAAACGATCGTCGCCGTCGCCCCGTTCCATGCGGCGCCCGGCAGGTTGACGCTGTCCTGGTCCGGTTCGTCGAGGAGCGGCGCCGCCCCGCCGCCCGCGCTCGGCATACGGTAAAGACCTGCGGGTCCGGCGTTGTAGCCGTTCGCGAACCGCGTGAAGAGCAGCCGGAGGCCGTCGGGCGAGAAGGCAGGGTTTTGCAGGCTTGCGGGCGCCGGTGCCTGCGCGATCGGCTCGGCCCCGTCGGCGCGCGTGCGCGGCGGCTCGAGGGCGG
>JACRIP010000002.1 GCA_016220045.1 Planctomycetota bacterium | reverse complement strand
GGGCCCGCTGGGCCGGCCGGCGCACCTGTGCGACCTGAAGTCCCTGGACCAGGGCTGGCGCTGCAAGAACTGCAACCGCCTCAAGGATCGCAAGGGCGAATGTTGTCCGCCGCCGTGCAAATGCGGTCCCACCGGCTGTCCGGACGGCGACCTGCGCATCACCATCGTGTGCGTGAAGGGCACGTATGCCTGCGAGATGGGCTGCAAGGGGAGCGAGGCGAAGGAGCCGGGCAAGTGCAAGCTGTGCTCGATGGTACTCAAGCTGAAGGGGACGGACCGCGCCGAGGTGCTGTACTACTGTCCGAAGTGCGGCCGGATGGACGTTCCGGCGCCGATCTATCGCTGCGAGGCCTGCGGTCCGCAGACCGAGCATGGGCCGGGGTACACCTGCGTGAAGTGCAAGGCGGTGCTGCACGTCGATTTCGTGCCCGTCGGGAAATGTCCGGACTGCGGCGACGCGATGTACCGCAACTGCGACAAGGCGGGCACGGCGCCGCATGGCGGCGCGGCGGTCGCGCCGGACCCGGCCGGCGAGAAGCCGGCCGAGAAGCCGGCGCCGGCGGGGAAATAGCACGACAACGCGAAGCGTGATCGGGCAGGCCGGGTCGCCAGGCCGAGAAACGCGGCTCGCAAGGCCCTGCCGTTCGTGGTTCCGCCTTCAGAGGCGGTCGTAGCAGCCGCTGGCCGCGCCACCCCGGGGGGGCGGGGGCACGGGGCGGCCCCGGGTGTCCGCCCCGCCAGGTCGCCGATGCCGCCATTCCTGCGCCTTTTGCGCCACCCGCTGGAGGCGGAACGACAAACGAGCCGCAGGGGCGATCGCCCCCTCCCTCGCCCCCTCCCTCGCCCCCGCCCTCCGGTCAACGCCGGATGAGCAGTTCGGGCTCGGCGTAGCGGACCTTCGCCTCCGTCGCATGGCGATCGTCGGCCGCGCGGTAGCCCGCGGTGGCCACCACGGTCGTCGTGTAGCCGGTGCCCTTCAGGTCCAGGAGCGCGTCGTACTGCGCCGGGTCGATCCCTTCCATGGGGCACGCGTCCACGCCCAGGACCGCCGCGCCCGCCAGGAAGAAACCGAGCGCGATGTAGGTCTGGCGCGCCGTCCACGCGCTCGCATCGAAGCCGGGGGCCGGCTGCTCGACGAACCCGAGCATCATGCCCCGGTAGCTGTCGAGCGCCGTCGCCGGCGTCTTGCGCACGTCGACGATGCGCTGGATCAACCGATCGACGTCCGCCCGCTTCATCTCCGTGCGCCGCGCGAAGACGACGACGTGCGAGGCTTCCGTCACCTGGGGCTGATTCCAGGAGGCCGCGCGCAGGCGCTGCCGCAGCCCCGCCTCCTCGACCACCAGGAAGCGCCAGGGTTGGAGGCCGAAGGAGGAGGGCGCCAGCACCAGGCTCCGTTCGAGCGCGGCCCAGACCGCGGGGTCGATCTTCCGTGCGGGGTCGAATTTCTTGCAGGCGTAGCGCCACTCCAGGCGCGCGGTGAGGTCGGCCGGGGAGAGTGTCGGCATCGTGGGGGTCCTTTCGCAGGGGGTCGTACCGGGTGCGGGTCAGCGCGCCGAGGTGCGGCGCTCGTCCACGCTCCAGCATCCGGCGCCGTGCGCCGAGATGAACAGGAAGACGAAGCAGTAGAGGGCGGCCGATTCGCCGCGGTTCTGGATCGGCAGCAGGGCCTGGGTGCCGTGCGCCATCCAGTACGCGACCGCCATCAGCCCGCTGCACAGGAAGGCGGCGGGGCGGGTGAAGAGCCCGAGGAGAACGAAGAGTCCCCCCACCAGCTCGATCGGCCCGGCGATGTAGGTCACGAAGCCGGGCCCGCCGCCCTTCCCGGCATCGGGGAAGCCGAACACCTTTTGCAACCCGTGCCAGAGGTAGAGGAAGCCGGTCACCATACGCAGCAAGGCGTAGGTCTGCGGGGCGTACGCTTTCATGAAGGCGGGCATCCAGTAACTCCGGAAAAAAGAGTGCGGCGGGGACGAAGAGCTCGGGTCTGGGCGTCAGCGATTCACCCGACGACGCGCCTCACGCTTGAAGGAGCTGTCATCAAGCCTCGGGCCGGGCTATCCCGGGGCGGACCCCCGTTTCCGCCCCGCCGGCTCACCGACTCCGCCCGTCCGGCACCTTTTGCGACCGCATCTGCCGGCGGAGCGACCGCGGGCCCGGCGCTATTCCGCCGGCTTCCCGCGGCCGACGCGGCGGCACAGGCGGCCGAGCGCCACCTGCTCCTGCGGGCGGAGCGCGGCGAGTTCGTGCGCGATCGCCGCGGCGTGGCGCGGGAAGACCCGCGCGATCAGCCGGCGGCCGGCGGCCGTGAGGGCGACGGTCACGAAGCGCCGGTTGCGCGCGTCGCGCCGGCGCGCGACCAGGCCGCGCGCTTCGAGGTGGTCCCCCACCATGGTCATGTTGCCGCCGGTGCGGAGCAGCTTGGCGCCCAGGTCGCGCTGGCAGAGCGGGCCGAGGTGGAGGAGGGCCTCCAGCACGCCGAACTGGCCGACCGTGAGCGCGTCCGTCGCCAGATGCGCGCACACGCGCGCGCCTACGGACTCGGCGGCCCGCTGCAGCTTGATGTAGGCGTCGAGCGCGCGCACCTGGGCGGCCGTGCCCCGGAAGTGTGTTCCCATCGGTCGCTCCCCGTCGTGCCGGCCCGATTGAATGGTTTCATCTCGTATCGTTTAAGCTTGAATCATTATCCACCGGGCAGGGCGTCCTGTCAAGTGCGGATTTCCCCGCTCCCTTCGAAAGGCTCGGCATGATCGGCGGAGTGCTCTACGTGGTGCAAGCCGGGCTGGTCGTGGCGGCGGCGGTCGCCGGGCCGCGCCTGGCGCGCCGTGGTTCGCGCGGCCGCACGCTCGCGCTCGCCGCGGGCGCCCTGGTGCTCTTCCTCCTCGGGCTCTGGCTCTCCGGCCGTCCGGACGTGACCGACGGCCGGCTTCCCGCCGGCTACGTCTACCTCGAGCTGGTGTGGCCCGCCATCCCCGGGGTGTTCCTGTTCGCGCTGCTCGGCGGTCTGGCGCGTTCCCGCGTCATCGGCGGCGCGGTGCAGGCCCTGGGCCTCTGGCCGGTCTTCTTCGCGGCGACCGAGGGGTCATGGGTCTTCCGCGCGCCCGAGACGCTGCCGCCGAGCCGGTTCATCCGCGGGGTCTGGCGGCAGAGTACGGACTACACCTGTGGCCCGGCGACGCTGGTGTCGCTGCTGCGGGCGCACGGGCTGGCGGCGGACGAGTCGGAAATGGCGGCGCTTTGCGGCGCCGCGGCGGGGCTGGGGACCACGCCGCTGCGGATGGTCCAGGCCCTACGGCGAAAGCTGGAGGGAACCGGCTGGCGGGCGGCGGTGCTCCGTCCCGACTGGGAGGAGCTGGAGCGGCTGCGGCGGCCGTCGATCACCCAGGTCTACTGGGAGGGCGAGGTGCTGCACGTGGTCCTGCTGCTGCGGATCGAGACCGACGCGCGCGGGCTGCTGCTCTGGCTCGGCGATCCGCTCATGGGCGAGACGCCGATGCGTCCGGAACGGTTCCGCGCCGAGTGGAACCGCACCACGATCGTGATGTACCGGGATTCGCCGTACGAGCGGGAGTAGCGAAGGGGGGAGGGGGGAACGCCGGCGCTCAGCGGGTCGCGGCGGCCGCCGCAAACGCGATTGCCGCACGCACGTCCTCGTCGCGCACGGTCGGGAAGTCGGCAAGAACTTCGCCGATGGTTGCGCCTTCGGCAAGGCTGGCAAGGATCGTCCGGAGGGGCACCCGCGTACCCCGGATCACGGGTTGTCCACCGCAGACGTGGGGGTCGCGAACGAATCGGCTCAGGTAGTCCATCGGCAGGTCTCCACGTGGCGGTCATCTCCTGATTCCTACGCGTGTCCTTCCCGCCCCATTATGGTGTTTCCCGAGGCTCGCGGGCAAGCACCCAGTTCCACCCGGGTGCATGTCCGGTATTGCCACCGCGCTTGTCCCCTCGATCGCCGCCCTCGTGACGCGGAGTGCTGGGCCGCCGTAGCGGGCGTACCTTGGCGGCAGC
>JACRIP010000178.1 GCA_016220045.1 Planctomycetota bacterium | reverse complement strand
GCCCCTACCGAAGGCCCTGGCCGGCCGTAGGGGCGGACCCCCGTGTCCGCCCCGCCGGTTCGCCGATTTCGCCCTTCCGGCGCCTTTTGCGACAGCCTCTTCAGGCGGAGCGAAGGGCCACGACGGACGGCCTGCCGCCGGCGAATCCGCCTGAGCGCGCGTCGCGTGGCCGCGTCACTCCTTGCCCAGCAGGACATTCACCGCTTTCACCAGGACCACCACCTGATCCCCTTTCTTGAGCCCCAACTCCGCCAGCGATTCGGTCGTCATCGCCGACGCCAGGTCGCACTCCACCGGAATGCGCACCTTCACCAGGCTCATGACCTCCCCTTTCTTCACGCCGGTGACGACGCCGACCACCTGATTCCGCGCGCCGAACTTCATGGCCGCCTCCTGGGTAGATGCCGTAGAGGTGTCGGTGCCCGCCTCTCGGCCACGCCGCGGCGGACGGACGACGGCGCGCAGCCTACTCCGACCCGGCGTGGCGGTCAATAAATCGGGAATTGACAGGGCGCGCGGTTGGTTGTAGGCTCTCGACCCTTCTCCCTCTCCGCCCGAGCCTGTGAGACTTCCCCATGTCCCGGCGCCGGCCAGCCCACCGCGCACAGACCCTCACCCTCGGGCTCGTGCTGCAGCTCCTGCTTTCCGTCTGTCTGGCCCAGGCGCACCATCTGCACGCGACTCCGCAGGCGCCCACGACTTGTGGCGCCGGACTATGCGGTCACTCGCCGCACGCCCCCGACACCGACGACAATCCCGCCACCTGCGCGCGCTGTGCGTTCGCGGCGCAATTCGGGCTCGACCTGTCCGCCTCCGGCACGGCCGTCGCCGATCCCGCCCCCTCCCGCCCTGCCGCCTGCGCCGAGGCGACCCCTCCGCGCGACGCCGAACGCGGCTCCACCCTTCCCCGCGGCCCGCCCCGGGCCTAGCCGAATCGTCCCGCCCCCCGCGGGACGCCCTCCCCGGCCTTTCCCCTATGCTCCGCCCCGGCCCCCGCTCTCGGCGGCCGGGTCGCGTGTATTCCGATTCCTGCACAGGAGACCCCGATGCGACCCCTCCACGCCCTCCTTCTCGTCGCCGGCCTGTTCGCCGCCGTCGCGACGGCAGGCGACGCGGCGGCGCAGACGCCGCCCGCCGATTCCGAGACCGCGCGCCTGCGCGCGGAAATGGACGACATGCGCCGCGCCTTCGA
This sequence comes from Planctomycetota bacterium, assembly GCA_016220045.1. Taxonomy (GTDB): domain Bacteria; phylum Planctomycetota; class MHYJ01; order WSZJ01; family JACPWG01; genus JACRIP01. The sequence continues at coordinate 4,649 of JACRIP010000178.1, read as the reverse complement.
CGCCCAGATGCGCGCCCTCCAGGCGCGGATCGACGAACTCGAAAAAGCCCGCGGCGCGGTTCCGCCCGCGCCCGCGCCCGCCGCCGCCCCCGCCCAGCCGCCCACCGCCGCCCAGCCGGCGAAGCCCGGGCTGTCACCCGAGGAACAGAAGAAGCTCGAAGCGGAGTTCGCCGCGGCGCTCGCGGGCGACTCGAAGCCCGCCGCGCCCGAACCCTCGCGCGCCGCGGCCCCGATCGCCGCCGCCGGCGCCCTCAAGCTCATCGATATCGCTTTCGACCTGCTCTCCGCCGGCGGCTTCTCCACCGCGCGCGAGGCCGATATGCGCCGCCTGCAGGGCGGCGGCCACGATCCGAAAAACCGCGGCGTCACCGTCCAGAACGCCGAGCTCACCCTCTCGGGGGTCGTCGATCCCTTCCTGCGCGGCGACGCCAACATCGTCCTCCAGATCACCGAGGCGGGCGAGACCCTCGTCGAACTCGAGGAGGCCTACCTGACCACGCTCGCCCTCCCCGCCGGCCTTCAGGTGAAAGCCGGACAGTTCTACACCGCCTTCGGCCGCCTGAATGCCCAGCACCCCCACGCTTGGGCCTTCGTCGACCAGCCGGTCGTCAACTCCCGCTTCATGAGCCCGGACGGCCTGCGCAACCCCGGCGTCCAGGTCTCCTGGCTCACGCCGCTGCCCTTCTTCGCCGAGCTGGTCGGCTCGGTCCAGGACGCGCACGGCGAAACCGCGACCTCCTTCCGCTTCAGCCCCAATGAGGAGGTCGCCGGCCGCGTGCTCCTCGACCGCGATGTGCGTTCCCCGGCCGACTTGCTCTACCTCGCGCGCTTGCGCACCTCCTTCGATCCCACCGACGAGATCGCGCTCGTGCCCGGCGTTTCGGCGCTCTTCGGTCCGAACGCGAGCGGCCGCGATGCCCGCACCCAGATCTACGGGGTTGACCTGTACGCAAAGTGGAAGCCGCTGGTGAACGAGCAGGGCTGGCCCTACGTTTCCTGGCAGACCGAGGCGATGCTGCGGCGCTACGAGGCGGGCGGGATCGCGGTGGATGTGCCCGGCGACGGCGCCGACGGCGTGGACACCTCCGCGCGCGGCGCCGAGACGCTCGTGGATTGGGGTATGTACTCCCAGGTCGTCTGGGGCTTCGCTCGCCCCTGGTCCGTCGGCCTGCGCTACGACTACGCCGCGGGCGAGCACAACGAGTTCGACCTCGGGCCGAACTTCGGCGTCGACCGCGCCTACGACTCCGCCGGCGACGCGCTCCGGGACCACCGCGGCCGCGTCTCCGCCGACCTCACCTATTATCCGAGCGAGTTCAGCAAGCTCCGCCTGCAGTACAACTACGACCACTCCTCCTTTCTGGACACCGAGGAGTCGCACGGCTTCTTCCTGCAGGCGGAAATCCTCTTCGGCGCTCACGGCGCGCACAAGTTCTAGCCCCGCCGGCCGAGTGCCTCCCGCCTCGGCCCTTCGTTCCGCCTGAAGGCGGAAAAACAAACGAGTCTACGGAGAAACTCCGATGCACAAAGTGATCGCCTTCCTCGTCGCCCTCGCGGCGTTGGCTCTTCTTCCCGCGTCCGCCGCGGCCGCCGACCAACTCAAGGTCGTCGCCACCCTCCAGGACCTCGCCGCCATCGCCACCGCCGTCGGCGGCGACCGCGTGGAGGTGACCGCCGTCGCCTCCGGCGTCCAGGACCCCCACTTCGTCGACCCCAAGCCCAGCTACATCGTCAAGCTGCGCGACGCCGACCTCCTGCTGGTCAACGGCCTCGAGCTCGAAATCGGCTGGGTGCCGCCGCTCGTCGAAGGCGCGCGCAACCCCCGGATCAATCCCGGCGCCCCCGGCTACGTGGACTGCTCGCGCAACATCCCCGTCCTCGAACTCCCCAGCGGCCAGGTCTCGCGCGCCGAAGGCGACGTCCATCCCCTCGGCAACCCCCATTACCTCACCGACCCCTTGAACGGCAAGATCGTCGCCGAGACCGTCGCCGCGGCCTTCGCGGCCGCCGCCCCCGCTTCCGCCGACTACTTCGAGGAGCGAAAAAAAGAGTTCCAAAGCGCGATCGACGCGGCGATGTTCGGCAAGGAGCTGGTGGACCTGGTGGGCGGCAAGAAGCTCGACCGCCTCTGCCGCGCGGGCGAGCTCGACGCCTTCCTGGCCGCGCAGGAGTCCGGCGGGGCGAAGCTCGCGGCCAAACTCGGCGGCTGGCTCGCCACGATGCGCGCCTGCAAGGGCCGGCGCATCGTCTTCTATCACCGCAGCTACTCGTACTTCAACGCGCGCTTCGGCCTCGCGGTCGCGAACTTCGTCGAGTTGAAGGCCGGCATCCAGCCCGGTCCGGGCCATCTCGCCGAGGTCGTGGGTCAGATCCTGAACGAGAAGATCCCGATGGTCGGCATGCACCCGTTCTATGACGAGAAGATCGGGCGGATGGTAGCGGAAAAGGGGGGCGCCCGGTTGGTGATGCTGCCCCTGGGCGTCGGTGGCGTCGAAGGCGCGGGTGATTACCTGAAGTTCTTCGACGTCGTCACCGATCAATTCGCCTCGGTTTTCGGAAAGTAGCCGCCATGCCGACGCATCTGCCCTGGTACGCCCTGCCGATGGTGGCCGGGTTGCTGCTCGTCGCGACCCACACCTACCTGGGGCTCCACGTGGTGAGCCGCAACGTGTTTTTCGTCGATCTCGCGCTCGCGCAGATCGCCGCGCTCGGAACGTCGGTCGCCGTCCTCTTCGGGTTCGAGATGGGCGACTCGCTCACCTACTGGGTGTCGCTCCTCTTCGCGCTTCTCGGCGCGTGGTTCTTCGCCATCGCGCGCACCCAGGACGAGCGCGTGCCCCAGGAGGCGATCATCGGGCTCGCCTTTGCCGTCGCCTCGGCGGGCTCGATCCTGCTTTCGGCCGAAAATCCCCACGGGGCCGAGCACCTGCGCGACGTCATGTCCGGCAGCATCCTGGTCGTCTCCTGGACCGACCTGCGCAACGCCGCGCTCCTCTACGCCGCGATCTCGGTGGCGCACTGGGCATTTCGCCGGCAGTTCCTGCTGGTGTCGAGCAACCCGGCCGAGGCGGCTCGTCAAGGACTGAGCGTGCGCGCGTGGGACTTCTTCTTCTACCTGACCTTCGCGCTCACGATCACGATCTCCGTGCGCATCGCCGGCGTATTGCTCGTGTTTTGCCTGCTGATCGCGCCGGCGGTGTGCGCCGCCATGTTCACGACGAATCTCCGGGCGCGGCTGCTGATCGGGTGGGCGTGCGGGCTCGCCGCGGTGTGTGGCGGGCTGGTGCTGTCGGCGCAGACCGACTGGCCGCCCGCTCCGTCGATCACCTGCGTCTTCGCCTTGCTCCTGGTGGGCTGCGGCGTGGGCGGGCACGTCAAGCATTCCGCGCGCCCGGCGGCGGCCGCGGCGCACAGCGCGGAAGCCTTTGTCGTGCTCGGCCTGCTCGGCTGGGGGCTGGTCGCCTTCCTGCGCTCGGACTTCGCGCAGCGGTTCCGGGCGCCGGAGGAGCAGCCGGGCACAGTGGCGGCGGCGTCCACGGGGCACGGGGAGGCGGACCACGCCGGGCATTCGCACGGTGGACCGGAGCACCCGTTGGGGACCTCCCTCAAAGACCTGCTCGCCGGACTCCACGACGAGCACGACAACGTGCGCGGCGAGGCCGCGGTCGCGCTCGGCAAGCTCGGCGATGCCTCTGCCGTGGAGCACTTGACGCACGCGCTGGCGGACGTCGCGGAGGCGGTGCGGGAGAAGGCGGCGCACGCGCTCGGGATCCTCGGCCGCGCGGAAGCGGCGGGCGCGCTCGAAACGGCGCTGGCCAAGCCGGACGAGGACGAGTGGGTGCGGCTGTGCGTGGCGGAGGCGCTGGCGCGTTGCGGCGGAGGCAAGGGGCTGACGGCGCTCCTTGGCCTGGCGGCGGACGCGGACGCGAAGCTGGTGCGGGGGGAAGCGCTCAAGCTCGCGGCGGGGTTTGCCGGGCGCGGGGCGCCGCAGGACGCCGACGGGCCCGGGGCGAAGGCGCTGCTCACGGAGCTCGTTGCGTGGTGGAAGGGCGCGGCGGCGAGAGCGCGCTGGGACGCGGCGGCGAAGCGCTTCGTCGAATAGTCGCGCGCGGGGGGCGGCGGGCGGGGGGCGGGGCGGGGCGGGGCAGGGGAGCGGGAGTTTCTGGGGAGAGGCGGTGTAGATAGCCACCGAACACACGGAACACACCGAGCGGACGATGGTCTTCAATGGACTGGGGGGCGCTCCGCTCGACCCGTGGCCGGGTGGCGATCGCACGTTGTTCAGGGCGGCGTTGCGGAGTTTGTGCGGCGCGCATGCGACGGCCGGGAGTTGCACGCCGGTCAGGTCGATCCCCGAGAGGTTGGCCTCAAGGAAGTCCGCGCGGACCAGATTGCCGGCCTACAGATCGCAGTGGTGCCAGCGCGTGCGCGGCAGCGCCGCCCCGACGAAGGAGGCGTTCGGGCAAGCGCCCCGCCGCGAACAAGGAGTGTTGCCCGGAGCACACGTGCGTTCGTAGTTCCGCCTTCAGAGGCTGTCGCAAATGGTGCCGAAAGGGCGGAATCGGCGCGCTGGCGGGGCGGACACGGGGGTCCGCCCCTACGCCAAACCACGGTTTTTGGTAGGGGCGGACCCCTGTGTCCGCCCCGGG
>JACRIP010000173.1 GCA_016220045.1 Planctomycetota bacterium | reverse complement strand
GCCGCGCCGGTCACCGGCGCTGCCGCCGCAGCCGGGGCCGGCGCCTCCGCCGGCTTGATGTGCAGCTCGCGCCACTGCCGCGGCGTCACCGTTCCCGGCGCGCCCGTCATCAGGTCCATCCCCTTCTGGTTCTTGGGGAAGGCGATCACGTCGCGGATCGAGTCCAGGCCCAGGCACAGCATCACGTAGCGGTCGATGCCCAGCGCGATCCCGCCGTGCGGCGGCGCGCCGTACTCGAAGGCCTCCAGCAGGAAGGAGAACTTCTCCCGCGCCTCCTCGTCCGTGATCCCCAGCAGCTTGAAGATCTTTTTTTGCAGGTCGTGCCGGTGGATGCGGATGCTCCCGCCGCCCAGCTCCACGCCGTTCAGGACCAGATCGTAGGCCTTCGCGCGCACCTCGAGCGGACGCTCCTCCAGGAACGCGAGGTCCTCGTCCTTCGGCGACGTGAACGGATGATGCCGCGCGACGATGCAGTTCTCCTCCTTCGACCACTCGAACATCGGGAAGTCGACGACCCAGCAGTACTCGAAGAGGCCGTCCTTGATCAGGTCGAGCTTGCCCGCGAGGTGGCCGCGCAGCGCGCCCAGGACCTGGTTCGCCATCTCCGCCTTGTCGGCGACGAAGAGCAGCAGGTCGCCGACGTTGGCGTGCAGGCGCTCGCGCAGGGTGGCCAGCTCCGCGGGCAGGAAGAACTTGGCGATCGAGCCGGCGAGCCCGGCCTCCTCGACCTTGAGCCAGGCCACGCCCTTGGCGCCGTAGCCCTGGGCGAAGACCGACAGCTCGTCGATCTCCTTGCGCGAGAAGCGCCCGGCGCCGGGCGCGGCGATGCCCTTGACCACGCCGCCGCCCGCCACCATCTCCGCGAAGACCTTGAAACCGCAGCCCTTGGCCACGTCGCTCACGTCCACCAGTTCCACGCCGAAGCGCAGGTCCGGCTTGTCCACGCCGTACCGCGCCATCGCTTCGACATACGGGATGCGCCGGAAGGGAGTCTTCACCGGCTTGCCCACCACCTTCTCCATGATCTCCCCGACCACGCCCTCGATCATCGACATGACGTCTTCGGTCTGGACGAAGGACATCTCGATGTCGAGCTGGGTGAATTCGGGCTGGCGGTCGGCGCGCAGGTCCTCGTCGCGCAGGCAGCGCGCGATCTGGATGTAGCGGTCGTAGCCCGCGACCATCAGGAGCTGCTTGAAGAGCTGCGGCGATTCGGGCAGGGCGTAGAAGGAGCCCGCGAAGAGGCGGCTGGGCACCAGGTAGTTGCGCGCGCCGCCCGGGGTCGAACGCACCAGGCTCGGCGTCTCGATCTCGACGAAGCGATTGCGCGCGAAGTACTCGCGCATGGTCTGGACCATGTGCGCGCGCAACACGAGGTTCTGCTGCATGGAGCGGCGGCGCAGGTCGAGGTAGCGGTAGCGCAGGCGCAGCTCCTCGCCGACCTCGCCTTCGTCGTTGAGCGGGAAGGGCAGGACCTTGGCCTCGTTGAGGACTTCGAGCGCCTGGGCCTCGATCTCGATTTCGCCGGTGGGCAGCTCCGGATTCGCCGTGCCGCCGGGGCGCGGCGAGACCACGCCCTTGATCGCCACCACCCACTCGGGGCGGATGCCGGAGGCGCGCGTGTGCAGTTCGGCGTTGCGCTGCGGCGAGAAGACGACCTGGGTGCGGCCGTAGCGGTCGCGCAGGTCGAGGAAGACGAGGCCGCCGTGGTCGCGCCGATTCTCCACCCAGCCGTTCAGCGTCACGGTGGAGCCCTTGTCGGTGATGCGGAGCTCGCCGCAGGTGTGCGAGCGTTGCAGTGTCCAGAGGGTCATGCGGTCTCTCCTCGCGGGGTTCGGAGCGGGGTCCGACGAAACGCGGGAGTCTACGCGCGGGAGGGGGGGTGGAGCAAGCGAAATCGGGGGGGGCGGGGGGCGGGCGGAGAGGAGGGGGGATGCGGAAGAGATAGCCACCGAACACGCCGAACACACCGACGAGCGTGCGACCTGATCCTTACCCACAACTGGGGTTGCTGGACACCGTCGGGGGCGACCTGTCTTCTCGATCGTACTCGTATCTCGTACTCGTACTCGTACTCGTACTCGAACGCGCAGGGAATTCGAGTACGAGTACGAGGCCGACGGTGGCCGCAGCCAGGAAGTGCAAGAATACCCGCATCGCCGCTAGAGTCAGGGCTTCGAGGGCGCCCGTGTCCAGCGGAGAGATGTGGGCAAGGTATAGCCCCCTACCGCCCACTCGCCTCCCCCGCCTTCGCCTCCGCCCGCAGCCGGTCGATCAGCCCCGCGATCTGGTCGGCGAGCGCCGCCTCGTGCGGACGACCGGTGAAGAGCTTGGCGCCGGCAATCCCCAGGAAGGCGAGGCGGCGCACGCGGGGCAACTGCACCGAATTCAGGTGAAGATTGTAGGCCGACTTCGCGTCGCGCCGCAGCGCCGCCGCCGCTTCCTCCACCGGCTGCGCCAGGAACGCCCGCGCCTGCTCCAGGAGCGAGCGTGCCTCCACGAACTTCGCCGCCGCCGCGACGCCGGCCGCCTCACCCTCCGCGGGCCGACCGGCGTCGAAACTCGCCGCCGCCTGCTCCTCGAGCCGCCGGCCTTCCACGAGCAGGCCGCGCGCGGTGGCCAGCCGCCCCGCCGCCTGCTCCGGCGCGTCGTAGCGCGCGATCGGCGTCGCGTCCGCCGCGTACTTGTTCGCGGCGTCGGTCTCGAGGGCGACGAGCACCAGCGCCTGCTCGCGGGCGCCGCTGAAATCGCTCTTTTCCTGCGCGGCCCTCAGCGCGCGCCAGCGCGCCACTACCGAGCGGATGCGGCCGACCAGCTCGGCGACCTCCGGCCGGGCGGCGTCGGGCGAGGCGGCGAGCAGGCTGAGCGCGGTCTCCGCATCCCCCGCGCGGTAGCGCTCGCGCGCCTGGGCCACCAGCGCCGTGACTTGCAGGGTCGAAAGGCAGGCGGTCAATCGCTTCGCCACCCAGTCCTGCGTCTTCAGGTCATCCGGGATTTGCCCGAGGCGCACGCGCGCGCCCTCGGCGTCGCCCGCGGCGAGCAGGCGGTCGAAATCGGCAAAGCCCTGCTGCGCGGGCAGATTGCGCGTGCACTCGACCTCGCGCGTCGCCAGCTCGGAGTAGAGATCGCCGCGGATGGCGCCGAAGGCCTCGAGGCCGGCGGCGATCAGGGTGAGCGCGGCGGCGTAGT
>JACRIP010000161.1 GCA_016220045.1 Planctomycetota bacterium | reverse complement strand
GGGGGGGGGGGGGCGCGCCCGAGCGGCGGCGGCGGCGATCAGGGGTCGGGGTCGGGATCGGGATCGGGTCCGAACCCGGGGCCGGGTGGGGGCGGCGGGCGCTGACGCGCGCGGCCCGGCGGCGTCGGCCAGGGAGTTAGCGGGCGGCGCGCCCGGCGCCGCTGCCACCGACGGACCGCGCCGGCGCGCTGCAGGGTTCCGCCGGCGGCGCGCTGCGGACGCTCGCGGGGGAGCGGCGGGCATCGGCGGCGTCGACGAGCCAGGGGGGCGTTTCCGGCGGCCGGGACAGGGGTGAGGGCGCGCCGGCCGGGGCCGGGCTCGGCGCGGCCGCCGCGCGGTCGATCGCCCGGCGCGCCAGGGCCATCACCTCATTCACCTGGAAGGGCTTAGGGACATAGGCAAAGGCGCCCAGGGCCTGCGCGATCGCGACCGGGTAGTCTTGCGGCTGCGCCGTGATCACGATCACCGGCACCTCCAGCGCGTGCGAGCGCAGCATGCGCATCAGGTCAAAGCCCGATTTCCCGCCCATCGCCATGTCGGTGATGATCAGGTCCACGGGAAACTGGCTCAGTTGGTTGACCGCATGCTCCGCGCTCGGGCTGACGAGCACGCGATAGCCTTCCTCCTGAAGACTGTCGCGCAACAACTCCCGGATCAGGCGATCATCGTCCACCACCAACACCGAATCCATGGCGCGAACCTCCACACACGTTCGGCCTACCCAAGATGCACGGGCGTCACGCCGTCGGCTCACCGACCGAAAACCGCTACTGCGGCTCGGTCGCCTGGCCGATCTGCCCACCTTCAAGAAGTCACGTTTCGTTGCCGGCCACCGGCTCGACGGGCACAGGACGTTACGCGCGGCCGCCGATCCCCACCGATGACGACCCCGCAACCCATTCGTTTTGTTAGAGTTGCGTGCTGAGTTCGGAATCCGCTGCGGGGAAGGTCATCAAATGCCGTACCCTCGCCGTTCGACAGGACGAGCGGACGGGGGGCGCGTGCCCGCCATTCTCGCTATCGACCGGGGGACGGTCCGACTTGAAGGCATTCTCGGCCGGGTGCGAATCGGCCGCAGGCGCGCGCGCCGGCTACTTGGTGATCGAGACGCTGTCCAGCTCGCCGCCCCCGACCCGGACCACGCGCATGGTGAGCGTGCGGCCGTTCACCTCCACGACGCAGTGGTGCCACGCGCCCTCGAGCAGGCCCTTGAAGACCTGCGAGTAGCGGTTCGCGCGCCAGAAAGACCAGTGCGCGTGCGACACCGTCCGCGGATAGAGCGGTACGCCGCCGCCCCCGGTCACGACGTAGTAGATGCCGTCCTTGAAATTGCGCTCGTAGTCGTGGTCGTGGCCGTTCCAGACCACGTCCACGTGGTGGCGCTCGAAGAGCGGCACGAGCAGGGTCTTCGCCCGATCGGTGTCCCCGTGCTGGCCCGAGGAAAAGACCGGATGGTGGAACCAGACGAACTTCCAGGTCGCGGCGGCGGCGGCGGCGAGGTCCGCCTCGAGCCAGCGGTACTGCTCGGTGCCCGCCTCGTAGGGGGAATTGGAGTCGAGGCAGATGAAGTGGGCGTCGCCGTAGTCGAAGGAGTACCACGACTCATTGCCCGGGAGGGCGAAGAAGTTGAAGTAGTTGTTCGAGTGGCGCTCGTGGTTGCCGAGGGTGGTGAAGATCGGGATGCGGCTGATGACGTCCCGGAGCGGGTCGAAGAAATCCTGCTGCCAGAGGTCGTAGTTGTTGCCGTCCTCGACCAGGTCGCCGACGGTGAGGATGAAGGCGGGGTCGGAGGCGCCGATGTCGCGCGCGACCTTCCGGTGCATGCCCAGGCTGGTGCGGCTATCGCCGTAGGCCACGAAGCGGAACGGGGCGCCGCGGGGTTTCGCGCTCCGGAAGCTGAAGGTGGCGGACGCGACCGTGCCGGTGGCGACCCGGTAGTGGTGCGTCGTGTCGGGCGGGAGGCCGGCGAGGCGGACCTCGTGGAGCGTGACCGGGCGGGCGTCCTCGACCGTCTGGCCGAGCGCGGCGGAGGTTCCGAAGTCGACGCGCGAGGGGCCTGCGCCGTCGGTCTCCCAGAGGACCGTGATCGCGTCGCGCTCGAGGTTCTGCAGGTAGGGTCCCTTGACGATGCGCGAGGCGCGGGCGGCGCGGGTCTTGGTCAGGGTTTCGTAGCCGCCGAAGCCGCCCGCCACGGCGTAGAGCACGCCGGTCATGCGGTCGCCGTCGCCGGAGATGGTGTAGACGGCGCGGACGCGCTTGCCGTCGCCGGCCGCGGCGGCGGCGTGGAGGTCGCCGAGCCGGTCCGCGGCGCCGACCGCGACGGTGCGGGTGAGGCGGAAGGTCTTGCCCGAGCGGACGCCGTCGCCCGCGACCGTGTAGGGCTGGTCGCCGCGCCGGTAGCGCCCGGCGCCCGCGACGGTATAGTGCCTTCCCTCGGCCGCGGCGATCGCGACGTCGGCCGTGAACGCTCCGGCGGCGAACTCGCGGCCGGAGGAGTGCCAGTCGCCGGCGATTTCCGGGGCCTCGTCGGCGTGCGCGAGCGCCACGCAGGCGGCGAAGGCCGCCGCTGCGCAGCCGACCCAGGCGGCCTTCCGCGGAATCATGAGAATCTCCTGCGTCGGATGCGGACCGGGGGAGGGATCAGCGAACGAAACAGCCCGAGTTGCGCTCGTCTCCGTGGAAGCGCGGCCAGCGGGCGCGGCGGTAGGCGCCGCTCAGGGAGTAGCAGTAGAAGGCGCCGCGCTGCGCCTCGCCCTCGTTGCCGCCCACCAGGAGCTCGAGGCGGCCGTCGCCGTCGAGGTCGGCCACCGCGGGCGAGGAAACGACCGAAGAGCAGCCGGTCGCGACGCTCCAGCGCCGCTCGCCGGCCCCGTCCCAGGCGTAGAGCCGGCCGTCGGTGCAGCCGAGCACGTACTCGACTTCGCCGGTCTTGCGCTCCAGCACGACCGGTACCGAGAGCACGCGGTTGGGCACCCGCTCCTTCCAGCGCAGCGCGCCGCCCGCGCCGAAACAGTAAAGCTGGCCGTCCACGCCGGGGACGAAGAAGTCGAGCGCGCGCTCGCCGCGGCGCTCGGCGGGCACCGGGCTGGACATGATCAGGCGGTCGGTCGAAAACACCTCGCGCAACTGCCCGTTGCCCTCGAGGAGGTAGAGCTCGGTATCGCCGCCGCAGAGGATTTCCAGGCCGGGCTTGCCGTCGGCGTCGCAGAGCACCGGGCTGGAATTCACCTCGTAGGTGGAGCGGAAGCGCCAGAGTTCCTTTCCCGTAAGGCTGACGCCGTAGATGAGCTGGTTGTGGGAGCCGAAGATGACCTCGGGGGAGCCGTCGCCGTCGGCGTCGCCGACCGCGCAGGAGGTGTGGACGGGGGCGCCGGTCGCGAAGCGCCAGAGTTCCGCGCCCGTGAAGGAGACGCAGTAGAGGTTGCCATCGGCGCAGCCGACGAGGATGGGGCCGGTCGCGGCGTCGGCGACGGCGGGGCTGGAGTAGATTTCGGCGCCGGCGGCAAAGGTCCAGAGCTTGGAACCGGCGGCGTCGACGGCGTAAAGCTTGCCGTCCTCGCAGCCGGCGACGACGAAGGGGGGGCGGCCGGGCGGGCGGCAGAGGGCGGGCGAGGATTGGACGACGCCGCCGGTGGCGACGCGCCACAGCTCGCGGCCGTCGGCGTCCAGGCAGTGGAGCGCGGAGTCGCCCCCGCCGATCACGACCTCGAGGCGGGCGTCGCCGGCGAGGTCGACGGCGAGCGGCGAGGCGGTGACGCCGGTCCAGAACTCCTGTTTCCACCGTAGGACCGGCGCGTCCGGTGAGGGGGGGGCCGCCGTCGCGCCGGGCGCGGGAGCCGGCGCCGGGCGGTCGTCCGCGGCGGCGCTCGGGCGGAGGAGCGCCGGCAGCAGGAGTGCGAGTCCGGCCAGCAGCGCGAGCAGCGGGGCCGGCGACCGCGGGAGAAGGCGAGAGTACATGCTGCCGATTTCCTGGGGACCGGGGTGGAATCAGGGTCGCGCGATGATACCAGATCCGGCGGCCCGGGCAAAGCGGGATCCCCGGCCCGGGTGCATGTCCGGTATTGCGCAACGACGACTGAACCATAGGTCGGGCGTTGCCCGAAACCCAAGCGCAAGCGCAGGTCTGGCCGTGCTTCGATTGGGTGATTTGGCGATTGTGTGATTGGGCGATTACGGAGCCAACGCGGTAGGCCGAAAAGCTTGCCGAAAAAACAACGTTTGCCACTGCTGTGCCTCTGTGGTTTCGTCAAGGCTTCGCAACACCGGGCACCACATCCCCCGGCTCTCCCGCTCCCCCCTGGGAAAGCGTGGCGTCACCGCCCCCGAAAACGGTATCATCCGCTCCCCGGCCGGGTGCGCAGCCGACGGCTTCCCGACGCACCCGCCGCCTGGCCCTGTACTCCGGGAGACGACCATGAAGCTCTGGTTCTATCGCCTGACCGCCCTCCACTTCCTCCTGACCGCCGCCACCGGCATGGCCCTGTACTTTCGCCCGGGCCGCGCGCGCCCCGGCTGGTACTCCATCGAAGTCAAGGAATGGCTCGTGATGTTCCATAATGGGGAGTGGCTCTCCTACGTGGCCTTCGGCAAGCCGGTCTTTTCCGGCGTCCTGGTCGGCAGCGCGCTGGCCACGGCGCTCATCCTCCACGCCCGCCGCGCGCTGGCCGGCCCGCCCGCGCCGGCGATCAAATCCTTCCCCTCCGCGCCCGCGGGCGGATAGAATCCGACGGCGCCAAGGGGGGGGGATCCCCGGCCGCGCCCGCCGGGCGACCCCGGCCGGCCTTCAGCATGCGAGGTTTCCGTGTCGCAACCGCTCATCGGCGCCCCGGTCGGCCGCAAGGAAGGCCAGGAAAAGACCCGAGGCGCCGCTAAGTACGTGGATGACCTGACCCTGCCCGGCATGCTCTACGGGGTCACGGTGCGCTCCCCCGCGGCGCGCGGCACAATCCGCGGCATCCGCTTCGCGGGCGACCTGCCCTGGAACGAATTCACGGTCGTCACGGCGGCGGACATCCCGGGCAAGAACGTCGTCACCCTCATCGTCGAGGACCAGCCCTTCCTCGCCGCCACGGCGGTCAACCATCCCGAAGAGGCGGTCGTCCTGCTCGCCCACCCCGACCGCTGGCTGCTCGAGGAGGCGCGACGGCACGTCAAGATCGACATCGACCCCCTGCCCGCCGTCTTCTCGATCGCCGACTCCGAGGCCGCGCGCACGGTGGTCTGGGGCGCGGACAACGTCATGAAGTCCTACCACGTCGAAAAGGGGCGCGTGGACGACGTGTGGCGGGAGGCGGCGTGGGTGGTCGAGGCGGAGTACGAGACCGGCGCGCAGGAGCACCTCTACATCGAGCCGCAGGGCATGCTCGCCCAGGCCTCGCCGGCCGCCGGCGTCACCGTCTGGGGCTCCCTCCAGTGCCCCTACTACGTGCACAAGGCGCTCTATCCCCTCTTCGGGCTCCCGCCGGACAAGGTCCGTGTCGTTCAGGCGGTCACCGGAGGAGGCTTCGGCGGCAAGGAGGAATACCCGTCGCTGATCGCCGGCCACGCCGCGCTCCTGGCCTGGAAGAGCGGCCGGCCGGTCAAGCTGATCTACGACCGCGCCGAGGACATGGTCGCCACCACCAAGCGCCATCCGTCGCGCACCCGCCACAAGACCGCGCTCGCACGCGACGGCCGCCTGCTCGGCATGGAAATCGACTTCGTCGTCGACGGCGGCGCCTACGTGACGCTGACGCCGGTGGTGCTCTCGCGCGGGACGATCCACGCCGCCGGTCCCTACCGCTGCGACCACGTGCGCATCCACTCGCGCGCCCTGGCCACCAACGCCCCGCCCCACGGCGCCTTCCGCGGCTTCGGCGCGCCGCAGTCGATCTTCGCCCTGGAGCGCCATATGGACCGCTGCGCGCGCGTCGCCGGGCTCGACCCGGTCGAGTTCCGGCGGCGCAACCTGCTGCGCGAGGGCGAGACCACCGCGACGCAGCAGACGATCGCGGAGAAGATCGATCTCGGCGGGCTGCTCGACCTCGCGCTCGAAAAGGCCGACTGGCGCGGGCGCAAGGCGGCCTTCGCCGCGCACAACGCGAATCCGGCGAATCCCGTAAAGAGGGGGATCGGGCTGGCGACTTTCTTCCATGGCGCCGGGTTTACGGGGTCGGGCGAGGCGTGGCTGGCCTCGGTGGTGGGCGCGGAGGCCGCGGCCGACGGCCGGGTCACGGTGCTGGCGGCGAGCACGGAGATCGGCCAGGGCGCGAATACGGTATTCACCCAAATCGCGGCCGATGCGCTCGGCCTGCCCGACGACTGGATCGAGATCGCGCAGCCGGACACGGCGCGCGTCCCGAACAGCGGGCCGACGGTGGCGTCGCGAACGACCATGATCGTGGGCAAACTGGTGGAAGAGGCGGTGCTGGAGGTGCGCAAGAAGCTGCGGGAGGCCGGCCACCTGGGCGCGACCTACGACGCGGCGGGTTGGGCCGCGGCCTGCGCGCGCTATCACGCCGGCGGCGGCGGCCCCGTGTCCGGCATGGCGCAGTACCACCTGCCGCCGCACGTGAAGTGGGACGACAAGACCTACACGGGAGCGGCCTACGGGGCCTTCGGCTGGGCCGCCTACGTCGCGGCGGTCAGCGTCGACACCGTCACCTACGAAGCGCGCGTGGACGATTTCGTCGCCGTCCAGGACATCGGGAAGGTCATCAACCCGACCCTTGCCGCCGGACAGGTCGAAGGCGGCGTCGCGCAGGCCATCGGGTTTGCCCTGTATGAGCAGGTGGTCTGGAAGGACGGCCGCATGGCGAACGGGCGCATGACGAACTACATTATGCCGACCGCGGCCGACCTGCCGCCGATCCGGACCTTCTTTCCGGAGGTGCCCTACGCCTACGGTCCGGCCGGCGCGAAGGGCGTGGGCGAACTGCCGATGGACGGCCCGGCGCCCGCGATCTTGAACGCCATCGAGGACGCCGTAGGGATCGCGGTGGACCGCATCCCGGCGCTGCCCGAGACGCTGTTCGAGGCCCTGGCGCCGGCCGGAGGCGCGGCGTCCGCCCCGAGCGGGGGTCGTCCCGGACCATCGCCGACGCCGCCGTAGGAGGCGGTCGCCAAGGCAGCGATCCCTGGCCCTTCGGTGCCGGCCGGAAGGCCTGCACCACAACTGCCGGAGACCTCCCGAAGTCAACGATGATGCGCCCGGAACCGTTTGTGGCGTAGGCCTTCCCCCTACGCGCTCCGCGCTACGGGGGACAGGTCCGGCCTGCGCCGCGAGGTCAGCGAGGCTGGAGTCTCCTGGGGCGGGTCCGATCCCCGGGATGAGGCGTCTCCGCCCGCAACGACCTCTGCCACCGCCTGGGACGGCGGAACGCCCGACCCGTTGAAGCCCCAGCCGCGGTCCTGCGGTCCTGGGGGCGCATTCCGCCCTCGTGCGAGGAGTCCTGCCGATGCCGAGACCTACGGCGACACCCGTAGAGGTACGCTTTACGCTGAACGGCGCGCCGGCGACGGTCCGCACGTGGCCGCTGGCGCGCCTGCTCGACGTGCTGCGGACGGAGTGCGGGCTGACCGGCGCCAAGGAGGGCTGCGGCGAGGGGGAGTGCGGCGCCTGCTCGGTCTTCGTGGACGGACGGCTGGTGAATTCCTGCCTGGTGCCGATCGTTCACGTCGCGGGCGCGCGCGTCGAAACCATCGAGGGCGTGGCGGACGCCGCCGACGTCGCGCCGATTCGCGAGGCCTTCGTCGCCGCCCACGGAGCGCAGTGCGGCATCTGCACGCCGGGGATGGTGATGGCGACGGCGGCGCTGTTGCGGGCGGACGCGGCGCCGGCGCCGGCGGCGGTGCGCGCCGGCCTGGCGGGCAACCTGTGCCGGTGCACGGGCTACATGACGATCTTCGAGGCGGTCGCGCGCGCGGCCGCCGCGCGGCGCGGCGCGGCGGGAGGGGCACGATGAGAGCCTACCTGCCCGCCTACGACGTCCTGTGCGCGACCAGCCTGGAGGATGGGCTGCGGCAGTTGGCGGCCACCCCGACCCTGCGCGTGCTCGCAGGCGGGACCGACGTCATGGTGCTGCTCGAGGCGGGGGATCTGCCCCCAGGTAAATTCCTGAGCATCTGGGGCCTGCCGGAACTGCGCGGCATTCGCGTCGCCGACGACGCCGTGACGCTCGGCGCGTTGACGACCTACGCGGAAATCGCGGAGCACGCGGTGCTGGAGCGGGAGTTCCCGCTGCTCTGCCGGGCGGCGCGCGCGAACGGCGCCGTGGCGATCCAGAATCGGGGGACGCTGGGCGGCAACATCATGAACGCCTCGCCGGCGGCCGACTCGCCGCCTGCGCTCGCGGTGTACGGCGCCGAGCTGGAGCTGGCCGCGGCGGCACGCGGCGCACGGCGCGTCGCCTACGACGGCTTCCACACCGGCTACAAGCGGATGGATCGCCGACCCGACGAACTGCTCACGGCGATCCGGCTGCCGCGGCGGCCCGGTACCGGCGGCGGCGCGGGAGGCGGTGAACTCCACTACTATCGCAAGGTGGGTACGCGCGAGGCGCAGGCGATCTCGAAGGTGGTGATCGCGGCGTACGGGCGGCGCGATCCCGCGACCGGCGCGATCGCCGAGTGCCGGATTGCGTTCGGCAGCGTGGCGCCGACGGTGCTGCGCGCCCGCGCCACGGAGCGGGCGATACTAGGGCGGATGCCGGATGCCGCCGCGGCGGTCGCCGCACGCGCCGCCGCGAGCGCCGAGGTGACGCCGATCGACGACATCCGCTCGACGGCGCGCTACCGTCGTGCGGTCGCCGGCAACCTGGCGGCGGAGTTCGTGGCGCGCCTGGCGGCGGAGCGCGGTGGCCGGTGAACGGTGGACGAGGGGTCAGGGGTCAGGGACGAGGGGGTGGTGACCGGTGCGGGGCCGCGTGGGCCGCTGCACCCTGCGGCCCCCGCACTCGCAGGGGCCCCCTCCCCCGCCGCAGCGGGGGAGGGCTGGGGAGAGGGTATGTCCGTGTCACCCAGCGCTCCCGCGTCGGCATCGTTCCCCCCACCTGCCCCCGCCGCACCCCACAGCTTCCATACGCGCAGGGTCCCCCTCTCCCGCCGCACCTGTCGCCCGAAGCGCAGCGCGAAGGGGGAGCGGGGGAGGGCTGGGGAGAGGGTATGTCCGCGCCACCCAGTGCTCCCGCGTCGCCATCGTCCCCCCACCCGTCGCCGCCACTGCCCCCCCCCCCCTACGCCGACCACAATCCATCCGCCGAGCGCCAGGGGGCGCGGCAGGGCGGCCCGTCCGCGAACTCCACCGCCGGGGCCGCCTGCCCCGTCGGGTCGAGCCGGATGATCTCCGCCGCGCGCGTGCCGTACGGCCCGAGGTGTACGCAGGCCGCGTCGCAGGCTCGGGGCTTCACCTCATGCCGAAAACCGGTCGCGGGTTCCGGCGGCAGCTCGTGACTCGCCAAGAGCGCGCGCACCATCCGGTTCAAGGCCTCCCCGCGCTGCGCCGCCGCCGTCGCCAGCCCCGCCGCCGTCCCGACCTCCTTCGGCGAGCCGGCCCCCAGCGGCGCATTCTCCAGAACGTGAATCCCCGGCTCCAGCCGCCGCACGCCCGGGTGGTCACCGGAGTCGAGGGTCAGGTACCAGAGCGACGCCGCGTCTCCCACCAACAGCCAGCAGGGATTGTAATCGGCAGGGCGCACCCGCCGCGTGAACTCCTCCACCGCCGCTTCGGCCCGCGCGTGGCCGGCCAGGAGCAGGGGCAGCTCGCCGCGCGAGCGCCGCGCCACGTTCGCGCCGCCCGCTGCCGGTTGGTTCGTCAGCCCGGCGACCACCCCGTGCCGGTTCACCGCCAGCCACGTCCCGCCGGCCGTCACATCCCGCCCGCCCAGCACGCGCGGTTCCTCCCGGCGCAGCACCTGCAGCGGCTCCGCGGGCCGGGCCAGCCATTCGTCGCGGTTCGCGGCGACCACCAGCGGCGAGTCGGGATGGACGTGGAAGAGCACGGCGAGCAGGCACATCGGGTAGAATCCTGAGCGAGGGGCGGCGCCGGAGGCGGCGCACGGGATCCTGGGAGGTGGGGGCCGCCACGCGGCACGGGACTTCAACCTTCCAGATCCGGCGGCGCCGGCGGGGACGCCTGCGCCACAAGGGTTCCGCGCAGACCCTGGCTGACTTCGAGAGGTCTCCGGCACTTGTGGTGCAGGTCTTCCCCCTACGCGCTCCGCGCTACGGGGGACAGGTCCGGCCTGCACCGAAGGGCCACTGATCGTTGCCGGTTGCGACCGCCTCTGCGGGCGGAACCTACGCCGAAGACGGAGCGCAAGTGGCCCATCGATCCGCCTGAAGGCGGAACTACAAACGAACCGATTGGCCGATCTACGCTGCTTGGCGCTGCGAACGGTCAGCCGGTCTGCGGCGGCGTTCAGCGTTGTCGTGCTAGCGTCCTGTCAACCTCGATTCTTCCGGTCGGCGTAGGGGCGCCACGTGAGGCGCCCCGAGGGGCCACGAATCGAACGACCCCAAGCAACGACGTTGACGGGACACTAGCGAGGCGTGCGGGCCTTGCCCTCTGCCTCTTCCATCTCTTTGCGGAAGGGGACGACGGCCGCCGGATCGAGGCGCGCGGCCGCGGCGAAGTCGGCGGCCGCGGCCGCCCAATCGCCGCAGGTGTGGCTGAGCTGGGCACGGCGTACGCGGGCCTCGGCGTCGCGCGGGTTGAGATCGAGCGCGCGATTGAAATCGACCAACGCCAATGCGAAGAGCGGGGCGGGGTCCTCGCCGTGTCCGCGCCGCCACACGCCCCAGTTGCGCCGCACCAGGCCGCGCAGGCAGAAGGCGTCGCCGGCGGTCGGCTGCGCGCCCGCGACCGCGCTGAAGTCGGCTTCGGCGGCGCGCAGGAGCGACTCCGGGTCCTCGCCACGCTCCTGATTCCAGACGCCCCAGGAGAGCCGCAAGGTGCCACGTACTTGCAGCGCCGCCGGGTCTTCCGGACGAAGGAGCAGCGCACGCTGCAGGTCCGCCAGCGCCGCGGCAAAGGCCTCCACCGGGTCGGCGCCGTGGCGCATCCGGTGAAGACCCCAATTGAGCAGCAGGGCGGCCCGCTGCCGGCGGTGCTCGGCGGTCCCGCCGCCGGTGAGCAAGAGCGCCTGCTCCAGCGCGCCGGCGGCGTCCGCGAAGAGCGGCTCGGGATCGCCGCCGTGCGCGGCGCGCCGCAAACCCCAGTTCGACAGCGTGGCGCCGCGTCGCTGTTGCGGATCCGCGGCCTGCGGGGCCAGCTCCGCCGCATGCGCGTAATCCTCTACCGCACCGGCGAAGAGCGTTTCGGCCTCGGCGTCGGGCGTGCCCGGGTCGAGCGCCCAGGCCTGCCGGACGTCGCCGCGCCGGGTCCACGCCGAGGCTGCGGACGGGTCGAGCGCGAGCGCCCGGCCGATGTCTTCGGCGGCGCCCGCGAAGTGCGGGCGACCGGTCGTGCCGCGCCGGCGCGCGGCGCTGCCGCGGTTGATGCGGACCATGCCCCGCCCTTCCCACGCTTCGGCCGAGTCTCCAGCGCGTTCGATGGCGCGTTCGTAGTCGGCTTCGGCCGCGACGAAGAAGGGGCCGGGCTCATCGCCGCGCGCGTCGACCTCGAGGCCGCGCAGCATGGCGAGCTCGCCGCGGCCGAGCCAACCGTCGAGCGCCTCCGGGGCGACGGCGATCGCCCGATCCCAGTCCGCGGCGGCCGCGGCGTACGCCGGTTCCGGCTCGTCGCCGCGCGCCGCGAGCATGCGGCCGCGGCTCATGCGCACGCGGGCGCGGCCGCGCCAGGCCTCCGCGCAGGTTTCGTCGAGCTCGAGCGCGCGCGCGAAATCCGCCTCGGCGGCGGCGAGGAGCGGAGCGGAATCGCCGCCGGCCAGGTGCCGATCGGAGGCCTCCTCGAGCCGCATCGCGCCGCGCCCGCACCAGAAGGGCAGGTAGCCGCGGTCGACTTCGAGTCCGCGCCCGAAGACGCGCGCCGCCTCGGACCAGCGCTGCTCGGAACGCTCGAGCCAGGCCCACGCCTCGTAGGCTTCTTCCAGGGTGGGGTCGAGCAGCAGGGCCTCGTTCAGGGCGTCGCGGGCGCGGCTCTCCGATTCGGAGCGGGCGGCAGCGGGCACGGGGCCGGCGCCGTAGGCGAGGGCGAGACCGCGGGCGCAGGTGCGGAGCGCGGCCGGCAGCGGCGTCCATTCCCGGGCGTCCGCGGGCGGCACGCCGGCCGGTTCGGCGCTTTCGGCGAATACTACGGTGTCTGCCGTAATCCGGCGCAAGTCCTCCTGGAGGCGTTCGTACAGCTCACGCGCCGCGGGATCCTGGGCGCGAAGGTCGCCGTCCGGCGGGACGGTCGGGGCGGGTGCGGGACCCGCGGTCGCGGGCCGGTCGTCGGGCGGGAGGGCGCGGGCGAGCGCACGGGCGCGCAGCACGGTCATGCGTTCGGCGTAGGCGCGGGCGGCGAGCACCGCGTGCTCATAGCGGCTCGGCAGGTGGCCCGGGTCGCGCGCGATGGCGGCCTCCAGTTCGACGCGGGCAGCGGCGAAGCGCAGGAGGGCGCGGTAGAGGCGACCGAGGCGTTCGTGAGGTTCGGCGCGCGCCGGGGCGCGTGCGGCGGCGGCGCGCGCGGCCTGCTCGACCGCGGGGAGGAAGTGGCGCACGGCATCGGCCATGCGCCCGCCGGCGCGACGCAGGAGGAGGGTCGCGAGCACGCCCTGGTCGGCGCTGCGGCGGAGGGCGGCGAGGGCGAGGTCGGCGGCGCGCAGTTCGGCGGCCTCGGCGGCGGCGGCGCGCTGGGCCGCGACGCGGCGCGCGCCCTCGGAGTCCCAGAGGGCGACGCCGGAGCCGGCGGCGAGGGCGAGGGCGAGGCCGGCG
>JACRIP010000165.1 GCA_016220045.1 Planctomycetota bacterium | reverse complement strand
TGGCAGGTCGACGCCGGCGAGGGGTACGCCGGCGTCGCCGTCTCCGCCGGGCGCGTCTACCTGCACGACTACGACGCCGCCCGCCGCGAAGAAGCGATCCGCTGCCTCTCCCTCGCCGACGGCCGCGAAATCTGGCGCTGGACCTGCCCGGAGACCGTCAAGCGTAATCACGGCATGACGCGCACGGTTCCGGCGATCGCCGGAGGCCGCCTCCTGGCGCTCAGCCCCAAGTGCCGGGTGACCTGCCTCGAGGCCGACACCGGCCGCCCGCTCTGGCGCAAGGACCTCGCGGGCGAATTCGGCGCCGCCGTGCCGCCCTGGTACGCGGGCCAGTGCCCGCTGCTCGACGGCGACCGCGCCGTGCTCGCCCCGGGCGGACCCGACACCCTGATCTTCGCCGCCGCTGCCGCCACGGGCGAGGTCCGCTGGCGCACCCCGAATCCGCGCGCCTGGACCATGACCCACGCTTCGGTCGTACCCATGGAACTTCTCGGGCGTTCTACCTACGTGGTGTGCGGCAGCGGGGGCGTCGCGGGGGTGGCCGCCGACACCGGCGAGCTGCTGTGGGAGACCGACGCCTGGAAGATCCGCATCGCCACCGTGCCCACGCCGCTCGTGGTCGGCCCCGACCGGCTGTTCCTCGCCGGGGGCTACGACGCGGGCGCACTCATGCTGCGCCTGCGCCCGGACGGCGCCCGGGTTTTGCCCGAGGTCGAGTTCCGGCTCGAGGCGCGCGTCTTCGGCGCCACGCAACAGACGCCGATCCTCCACGAGGACCACATCTACGGCGTTCGCCCGGATGGCGAGGCCGTCTGCCTCGACCTCGCCGGCCGGGTGCAGTGGACCAGCGGACGCGAGTACCGGTTCGGACTCGGTCCCTTCCTGGCCGCCGACGGGCTCCTCCTCCTGCTCGGCGAGGAGGGACGCCTGACGCTCGCCGAACTCGATCCCCGCGCGTTCCGCCCGCTCGCCCGGGCCCAGATCCTGCCCGGACCGGAGGCCTGGGCGCCGCTCGCGTTGGCCGGCGGCCGCCTCCTCGCCCGCGACCTCACTCGTCTCGTCTGTCTGGACCTGACCCGATGACGGATCCGCTCGCTGGCGAGGGCGCCGCCCCCTCCCCCGCCCCCTCCCCTCCCACTACCCCTGCGGCGGTCGCCGCGCGGCGCGAGCGCCGCCTCGACCGCTGGCTCGGTCTCGGGGTCGGAGTGGTCGCGGCCGCGCTGCTTGCCGTGCTCGCGGCCGAGGAGTCCGCCGCGCCGGCCGATGGGCGGCGCGCGCCGCGCCCCTACGAAGACGACGTCGCCCCCTGGCGCGCCGTCGATCCTGCGCTGGTGCGCTTCCATGAGGAGCGTTCCTGGCCCACCGGTTTGGACGAAGCGCGCGGCTTCGCCCTGTGCCCGGACGGCGGGTTCGTCGTGGTGGGCGACCGCGCGTTGTGCCGGT
Source organism: Planctomycetota bacterium (assembly GCA_016220045.1). Taxonomy (GTDB): domain Bacteria; phylum Planctomycetota; class MHYJ01; order WSZJ01; family JACPWG01; genus JACRIP01. The sequence goes on along the minus strand of JACRIP010000165.1, from coordinate 2,761 downwards.
TCGCGGCCGACGGCCGTCGTTCCGCCGAATGGCCGTTGCCCGGGCCGCCCGAGTGCGTCGCGCTCGACGCCGCGGGGGTCGCCTGGATCGGGTACCGCGACCGGGTCGAGGCGCGCGACGCCGCCGGTTCGGTCACGGCGGCGTGGGCGGCTCCGGGATCGGGCGCTCACCTGACGGCGCTCGCGGTCACCGCCGATACCGTCTGGCTCGCGGACGCGGCGCACCGCGTCGTGCTCCGGTGTACACCTGGCGGTCGACTCCTCGGCCGCCTCGGACTGCCCGACGCCGCCGCCGGCATTCCCGGACTGGTCGTCCCCAGCCCCTACCTCGACGTGGCGTTGGGGGCGGATGGAGCGGTCTACGTGAGCAACCCGGGCCGCCATCGGATCGAAGCCTACGCGCCCGACGGGCGCTTGCTGCGCGCCGTGGGCGGGTTCTCCATGCGGGTCGACGGGTTTTGCGGCTGCTGCAACCCGGTCGCGCTGGCGGTCCGTCCGGACGGGGTGCTGATTGCCGCGGAGAAGGGCATCGCCCGGGTCAAGCTGCTCAATCCGGTCGGCGTCGTGACCGCGGTGGTCGCCCCGCCCGCGGCGTTCAGCGGCGAGGCCTTCGGACGGCGCGTGGCTTGCGACGGTGCGGGCCGCGTCTTCGTCCTCGATTCGGGCAGCGGCGCCGTTCGCGTCTTCGCCCCCCAGCCGGAGGAAACGGATGGACCCCGCATTGGGAAATAACCCGGAGGAGCGGCGGGAATTCCTGCGCGGACTCTGCCGGCGGCTCCTCCTGGGGGGGATCGGGTCGGCGGCCGGCGCGCTGCTGTGGCGTTCGGCCGCGCGGGGCACGCTTTGCCGCGCGGGCCGGGAGGCCGGCGGCTCCGGGCGCTGCGGCGGCTGCCGCCGCCTCGTGACCTGTGACCTGGCGGCGGCGGCGGCCTTCCGCGACGCCGGGAACGGAGGCGCCCATGACGCCCGCCCTTCCTGATCCCGGGCGCCGCGAACTCCTGCAGAGCGGCGTGCGGGGCGCCACGCTCCTCCTCCTCAGCGGCCTCGGCACCTGGCTCGCCCCGCGCACGGCGGCCGCGGACACGGTCTGGCAGATCGACCCGCACAAGTGCATCCAGTGCGATCTCTGCGCGACCGCTTGCGTGCTCCTGCCTTCGGCCGTCAAGTGCGTCCACGCCTTCGCCCTCTGCGGCTACTGCGAACGCTGTACCGGGTTCTTCGAGCCCGAGCCGAGCGCGTTGCTCCCCGGCGCCGAGAACGAGCTCTGCCCCACCGGCGCGATTCTGCGCCGCTTCATCGAGGATCCGTACTACGAATACCGGATCGACGAAGCGCTCTGCATCGGTTGTGCCCGCTGCGTCAAGGGCTGCACGCTCTTCGGGAACGGCGCGATGCACCTGCAGGTGCGCCACGACCGCTGCGTCAACTGTAACGAGTGCGCGATCGCCCGCGTCTGCCCGGCGGCGGCGTTCGTGCGCCTGCCGGCCGACCGCCCGTACCTGATCAAGGCTACGCCGGGGGCGGGCGTGGGCGAGTCCGGCGGCGCGACGGGGGGCACCGATGGCCGCTGACGGCGCGTGCCGGGACGAATCCACCCGGGGTGGGCCGGCTGCGCAGGCGAGGACGCCTGCGCCACCCGGGCCGCTCGGGTGCATGTCCGGTATTGCGTTACTACGACGGAACCACAGAGGCACAGAGACACAGAGCCGACGGGAACGAGGAGGAGACCGTTCCGCGCCTACATCACCGGCACGCATGTCTCACCACCCCGCTCCCTGGCGCGGAACGGTCTCCTCCTCGTTCCCGTCGTCGTCTCTGTGCCTCTGTGTCTCTGTGGTTTCGTTCTTGTCCCGCAGAAGCGGACATGCACCCGGGCCGCTCCGCCTCTTTGTCGCGCTCTCCACTCTCGCATTCGCCCTTGCCGGCGGCGGCGCGGCCGGGGCGCAAGCACGCATCACGCCGCCCGACTTCACCGAATCCGCCTATCAGGTGCCGTCCCCCACCGCGCCCGCCGCTCAGGCGTTCGCCTGGGAGCTGCTCGACGTCGCCCTGCTCGCCGCCGCGCTCCTCTTCGCGGCCTGGCTGGTTCACGTCCGGCGCTCGCGCCGCGGACTCCAGTGGCTCGGGGTGGCCGCGGTCGCGTGGTTCGGCTTCGTGCGCGAAGGCTGCGTCTGCCCCATCGGGGCGATCCAGAACGTCGCCCAGGCCGCCTTTGATCCGGCCTTCACCTTGCCCCTCGGCGTGATCGCCTTCTTCTTCCTGCCGCTGGTCGGCACGCTCCTCTTCGGGCGGGTCTATTGCGCCGCCGTCTGCCCGCACGGCGCGTTGCAGGACCTCCTGCTCGCGCGCCCGGCGCAGGTTCCGCGCGCGCTGGACGCGGCCCTGGGTCTCGCCGCTTGCGTCTACCTCGGGCTGGCCGTGCTCTTCGCCGCCTGCGGCGCCGGCTACGTCATTTGCGAATACGATCCCTTCATCGCCATCTTCCGGCGGGGCGGCTCGGTCCTCGGGCTAACGCTGGGCGCGCTCTTCCTGGTGGTCGGCCTGCGCATCGGACGCCCGTACTGCCGCTGGCTTTGTCCCTACGGTGTTCTCCTGGCCCTGTGCGCGCGTGTCGCCGCCCGGCGCGTCACGATCTACCCGCTGCGCTGCGTCGACTGCCGCCTCTGCGACCGCGCCTGCCCCTTCGGCGCGATCCGCCCGCTCCTGCCGTCGACGCCCTCCCGCGGCGGCGCGGACCCCGCCGGCGCGCTCCTGGGCCGCGC
>JACRIP010000168.1 GCA_016220045.1 Planctomycetota bacterium | reverse complement strand
GACGGGCGCGGCGCTCGCCGCGGTCGCGCGCGTGCGGCACTGCGACGCCTCGCCGGCCGTCGCCGCGCGCGGCGCCTCGGAGCTCCGGCGCCACGCGGCGAGCGCACCCCGTGCCGAGACTGCCGGCACCGACGGCGCCGACGGGGAAGTGGAGGTCGTTGGGGTCGGCGGAGCGGAGAGTCGGACCGCGCTGCGGCGGCGCCTGGAAGAGTGCACCGATCCCCGCACCATGCTGCAGCTCGCCCGTCGCGCCGCCGCAGACGCCGACTTCGCGGCCGAGCTGCAACTCCTGGCCGAGGGGTGGGCGCAGGCGGCGGCGCCCGTGGATCGCGTGCGCGGGCTGACCGTGCTGGCGGCGCTCGATCCGGCCGCCGGCTTCGATTCCTGGCAGGAGGCGCTCGCGCGCGACGAGTCGCCGGCCGTGCGCGCCGCCTTGCTCGGTGCACCGCCGTGGAGCGGAGAGGTCGACCAGGACGCGCCCCTGGTGCTCGCCCTCATCGGCGCGCTGGGTGAGGCCGGAGCGACCGCGGAGTCGGGGGCGGCCGAGCTGCAGTGCGCGGCCCTCTCCGGATTGCCGGCGGAATTGGACGCGACCGCGCAGGCTCGGCTCGCCGCCATGCTCGCGCCGGAGACGGACCCGACCGTCTGGGTGGCGGCCACACGCGTGCTCGCGCGCCAGTCCACCCCGGCTCCCGCGACCATCGACCTGCTGGCGCGCCTCGGCCTGGGCGCGGAGCTGCCGGCCGCCACCCGGCGCGAAGCCCTGCGCGGACTCGCGCGGGCCGAGCTCGCCACTCCCGGCCTCCTCGCCGCGGAACTCGCGACCCAGGTGCAGAACGCCTTGCGCGAGCTCGATCAGCAGCCCGGGTAATCACCTTGCTCCGCCCGCCGGCTCGCCCGTGGCTTCCCCCGACCTCCCCCTCCCCGCTGCTGTTCGATCCGCACACACTCCCCCTGTCTCCGCGCGCCGCACCCGGATTGCCGGCTACTTCGCCACCGTAGTGCAACATGTTCCGCGATAATGAGTTGCGATATTCTGGCGAGCGCGGCCCGCGACCTGCATAGTGCATTCTCGCCTCGACTTGACGGTCCAGAATATACCCGAGCATGGAGGAATCGATCATGAGCGCTCGAATGATGATGGCCGGCGGCGTCCTGTGCGCCCTGGCGGTGGCCGGAGCGGTGGGGGCCGTGGCCGCGCCCGGACCGAAGCTGACCCCGACCGACCAGGCGCGCCGTTCCGACCTGATCTTCGCCGGCGAGGTGACCCAGATCGCCTACGCCCGCGCGCAGGCCGCGGGGGAGGAACCCGGCGACATGCACACCTTCGTCACCTTCCGCATTGAACGCCTCTTCAAGGGCTCGACCGCGGGCTCGACGATCACGCTGCGCTTCTTCGGCGGCATCGGGGCCGACGGGCTGCTGCTGCGCTCCTCGCACTCGACGCTCTTCGACGTCGGCGAGCGCTCGGTGCTCTTCGTGATCGGCAACGGCAAGGCGAACTGTCCGCTGGTGGGCTGGCGCGGCGGCCGCTTCCGGCTGGTCGGCGGCGCGGTCTACTCCGAGGGCGGGCGGGACGTGCTGCTGCCCAGCGCCGACCGCATCCAGCTCGGCACGCAGCGCGCGCTCGACGAAGTCACCCTGCACCAGTGGAGCGAGAGCACGGTCACGGTCCGCCTCGGGCAAGTACCCTGGGATCGCCGCGAACAGGACCAGCTCGCCGACGCCGGCGGGCCCGCCGCCGCTCCGCTCGCCGCGGCCGAAACGGCGCCGGTCGCGGAAGCCGCCTTCGCCGACTGGCTGAGCGCGCTGGTGGCGCGCGTCCACACGCCGCAGGAACTGGCCGGGCTCGCTCCGGTGAGCAGCCTGGACCCGCTCGTCGCCTTCACCGGGCCGGTTCGCCGGCCGGTCGCCCTGCGCAACCAGTAATCGCCCCCGCCAACCCCTCGCCCCCTCCCTTCGGGGTCAGTATTTAACCTGATGATGATGAACCACAGATACGCAGGAGATATGACCATGAAACGCATGTTGCTCGCCGCCGCGGCCGCGCTGGCCGTGCTTTCGACCGCGCCCTCCGGCTATGCCTACGTCGCCGACGCCTGGTGGAATTCGAACTCCCTCACCGTGCGCGCCGCGTCCGGGACCTATCCGTCCGGGAGCGCGACCCGCACGGCGCTCTCGACCGTGCTGAGCCGCTGGAACAGCAATCCGAGTCAATTCAACTTCAGCGTCTCCTGGGGCGACTCGAGCGTGAGCACGAGCAACAGCCAGAGCGAGACCTGGGCGCAGGACGAGGGGACCAATGACCCGCCGGCCGAGTGCGTCCAGCAGGTGTACTCCAGCGGCAGGCTCTACAGCGCGGACGTGATCTTCTACAATCGCAGCGATTTCACCTGGAGCACCAGCACTACGGCCTCCACGCTCTGGGAGTACGGCGGCAGCCGGCGCTCCTATCACACGACCGCGATCCACGAGTTCGGCCACGCGCTCGGGCTCGACCATGAGGACGACGAATACAACGCGATGGGCGAGGATTGGACCCACATCCACGTCAACAACGGCGTCTCGCGCTGCTACCCCGGCGAGGACGCCTCCGACGGCGCGGTCTCGATCTACGGCACCGACTCGTCGGCCGGGCAGGACGTCTCGGTCAGCCACTGGAAGTGGTCCGGCCGCGACGACGGCTACAGTGAACACACGAAGACCAAGATCTACGACGCGAGCGGCGTCGAACTGGGGTACGTCTCGGAGGACGGCGGCGACACCCGGCGCTACCAGGTCTATCCCGGACAGGTGGTCCAGGTCGAGTTCACCTTCGAGAACAACGGCCGCAGCACCCAATCCTCGGTCGCGGTCGGCTACTACGTGAGCAGCAACGACAACATCAGCACCGGCGACACCCGGGTGGACACGCGCACGCTTGGCCTGGGCCGCAACGACGTCTACACGATCAAGAACACGCTCACGATCCCAAGCAGCCTGACCGTCGGGAACGACTACTACGTGGGCGCGATCGCCGACTACAGCGGCGGGATCTCGGAGTTTGACGAGAGCAACAACGCCGCGTACATTCCGATCGAAGTCGTGAGCCCGTAGGGCGGGCGGGGCGGGGTGGGAAAGTAATGCGGGCCCCGGCCGGCGGTTGCCGACCGGGGCCCGCGGTCGTTGCGGGGAGCGGCAGCCGCCGCCGGCGGGGGCCGGCGGCCGGGGTGGGGGGGGGGGGGGCGCCACCCCGGGTGCCGCCCGCCGCTCGCTCCGCCGTCCTCACTCCTCCCGGCTGAGCCCTGCGAGCCAGCCGCCGGACAGGAAGCGGCTCGGTTCCGGCTCCCGGCCGCGGTCGTCGCGCGCCGGCCACGACAGGTACAGTTGCCGACGCGCGCGCGTGAGCGCGACGTAGAAGAGCCGCCGCTCCTCGGTCACGTCCCCGTCCCGGCACGCGTGCCACGACGGGAACTCGCACTCGGCCAACCCGGCGAGGAAGAGCACGTCGAACTCCAGCCCCTTCGCCTGATGTACGGTGATCACCGGAACCTTCCCGTCCACCGCCGCCAGGTCGTCCACGTGGCGCGCGAGCGCGGCCATGGCCGTCAATTCCGCCAGCGCCGCCCGCGGCGGCACCTCCGCCTTGTCCTCCTGCTCGAAGAGCCACGCGAGCTGCTCGAGATGCGTCAGCCGCTGCGGCTCCGCGGCGTAGTGGCGCAGCAGGCCGGACTCGTCGAGCACCCGCCGCAGTAGCGCGCCCGGGCGCTCCCGGCCCGCCGCCTCGCGCCAGGCCGCGAGCTGCTCCGCGTGCGCGCGAAACGGGGCGCCGTAGCGCGCCACCAGCTCGGCCCGGCCCGCTGCACCGGCCTCCAGCCCGGGCGCGAGCCGGAGCAGGAGCTCCGCCGTCGCGGCCACGTCCGCCGCCGCTTGATGCGACGGTTGCGCCGCCAGCCCGAAATGCCGCGCCAGCGCCTCCAGGTCGTAGCGCTCCAGCACCAGCAGCCGGCGCGCCAGCGTCAGCGTGTCGTCCACCCCCGCCGGCGCAAACGCCACCCCGAGCTGCGTCGCCTGCCGCGTGAGCAGCCCGAGATCGAAGCCGACGTTGTGGCCGACCACGTGCCGGCCGCGCACGATCTCCGCCAATTCGCCCAGCACCTGCGCCGCCGGCCGCCCGTGCTCGGCCAGCCAGCCGTCGCTCCAGCCGTGAATGCGCTCGGACTCGCCGACCGGACGCGTGGGCCGAACCCAGGCGCGGAACTCCTGCCGCTGTGCCCCCGGCCCCAGGCGCAACGCGGCCACTTCGACGACTTCGTCGGTCGCCGGCGAGAGGCCCGTCGACTCGACGTCGAGCACGACCACCGCGCCGGACGCCAGGGCGCGGCGCAACGCCGCGAACGGCTCGCCGTCCCGGTGCGTCTCCGGCCGGGCCAGATCGGCGAGGCGCAGGTGCAGGCGCGCCCCCGCGGTCCGCACCTCGCGGATCGTCGCCTGGCCGATGCCCGAGGCGGGGCGCAGCAGGGTGCGTTGAAAGGCGCCCGAGTCCGCGGGATTGGACACGAGGCGCAGCCGGGCGAGCGCGTCCTTCACCTCCTGGCGGCGGAAGAACTGAAATTCTTCGACCGTGAGATGCGGCACGCCCGCGCGCGCCAGGGCGGCGGCGATCCCGCGGTTGCGGTGATGGCTGCGCGTGAGCACGCCGACCGTCGTGCCGCGCGGCGCGGCGGCGAGCGTCGCGCGGACGTGCTGCGCGACCCACTCCGCCTCCGCCATCAGGGTCGCGGCGGCGTGGGTGCGGATCGGTTCGCCCGCGGGCAGGCCCGGGCCGGGGACGAGCCGCGTGCGCCGCGCAGGATCGAGCGCGGCGAAGCCCTCGGCGGCGGCGAGCAGCGTGCGCGTCGCGCGATGGCTGCGGGTGAGCGCCAGTTCCTGCACCGGGTCGAACTCCTTGCGGAAGCGGCCGAGCACGCGCTCCGGGTCGGAGCCGCGCCAGCCGTAGATGGTCTGGTCGACGTCGCCGAAGAAGGCGAGCTGGCGGCGGGCGAGCGCGAGATGGCGCAGCACCTCGTATTCGGACTCATGTGTATCCTGGACTTCGTCGACCTGCAGCCAGAAGAAACGCGCGGCCCAGCGCTCGGCGCGCTCGGGGACGTGGGCGAATAGGGTGCGCACCCGATAGATGAGGTCGCCGAAGTCGAGGGCATTGCGGTCCGCGAGCAGGGCGTGGTAGGTGGCGGCGGCGGCGCGCAGTTCGGCGGCGGCGGCGGCGGGGAAGAGGTCGGGCACGGCGCGCCGGCTGAGCTCGGCGGTCGGGCAGCGGGACTTGGCGTCGGCGATGCGCTGGGCGAGGGCGAGCGGGGTGCCGGCGTGGGCGAGCTGGGGCCGCTGCCGGGCGATGTCGACCAGGAGGTCGGCGGCGTCGTGTTCGTCGTAGACCACGAAGTCGCGGGCGAGGCCGAGCGCGGCGGCGTCGTAGCGGAGGATGGCGGCGCAGAGGGCGTGGAAGGTGCTGATCCAGACGCGGCCGGCGGCGTGGCCGAGGCGGGCGGCGACGCGGCGGCGCACTTCGCCGGCGGCGCGGTTGGTGAAGGTCACGCAGAGCGCGCGTTCGGGGGCGAGTCCGCCGGCGAGGGCCGCGGCGAGGCGTTCGGCCATGACCCGGGTCTTCCCCGTACCCGCGGGCGCGAGCACGAGGAGCGGGCCGCTGCCGGCCGCGATCACGGCGCGCTGCTCGGCGTCGGGGAAGCCGTCCGGGGGCGTCGCCGCCGCGCCGGGATCGCTTCCGGGTTCGGTCGGTTCCCCCATCCGATCCTCCGCGCGCAGCAGGGTGGTGGCGTGGCGCGCCCGATTGTAGCCGCGCCCCGGCGGCGCCGCCAGGGTCAATCGCTCCGGGTCGCGGCGGGCGCCCACCTCCCGTGCGGGCTAACGTTCAGCGGAATCGCCGGCCATCATGGCGCGGTTGCTGCGGCACGGTCGAAACCTGTGCCGGAGTACCAACCGGGCCGGCTGGGATCGGACTCAGTCAATCCCCTGCGGCAGAGCTGCCAGCCGGCGCTCAAGTCGAGGCCCGCTAACTTGCCCTGGGGATGTTCGTTGACTCTGCAGGGTTCGAAGTCGTTGCCGGTCGGGCCAACCGAGTTGCCGAGATGCGTACCGGTGTAGCCGGCACAGATGCCCGGATCGGCACGCGGCGTCGGTTGACATATCTGGTTCTGCGGGAGTACACTGCGGGTCGGGGCGCTGGGACTTCCCACGGTGGAGCGCCATCCCGTTGCGCCGCGAGACTTTGAAAACGCGGTCGCGGCACACATGATCCCTCAAGGCGCCGTCATGAGCCTCACTACGGCATTGACCCAGTTCGTCTCGCGCTGCGATCCCAGCGCGGTCGCGCCGCCGACTGCGTACGTCGAGTTCAGGCGCCTGGCCTCCATTCTCACGGCTCAACTGGATGCCTCCCCGTCATCGCACGTGTTGCTGCTCGGTCAGATCGGGGTCGGCAAGTCCACCGAGCTGCACCGTCTCTGCGATGAGCACGAGGGTAAGGGTCAGGTCTTCGCCGACGCTGTGCTCCGGATGGCGCAGAACCAGAGTTACGGCTTGGTCAAGCCTCCGCTAGACACCTGCCTCGACTTGAACCGGGTGGGCTGGCACGATCTCCTTGCGTTCAGCCTGCTGTGGACTGCGGAGGCCTTGAACCTTCGTGACTTGGAGTCCGTCAAGCGCCTGGAAGAAGCACTCCGCCCGCCGCGAGAAGTGCTGGTCGGATCGCCGTTCACCACTCTTGAAATCCCGGCACCGTTCGGGAGGAAGGTGCTGGTCGGCGGACCTCCCGCCCCCACGACTACCCAACGCTTCCGCAACGAACAGGACGCGATTCGCAAGCTCATCGAGACGGGGAGAGCTCAGATCTGGGACCTGTCGTGCGCCGTGGCCCATGAGGTCGAGCGGAGAACCTCGAAGCCGTTGGTCCTGCTGCTCGACGGCCTCGAGAAGATGCCGGACGCGGCGGCACGCCGTCTATTCGTCGAGGAGGGGCTCTGGATCAAGCAGTTGCCGACCCGAGCTGTGGTGACCGGCCCCCTCTCCATGAGCTTCGCGCCGGACTTCGAGGACGTTGAGGCCTTGTTTGTTTCCGTCCAGCGGCTCCGCGCCGTGCCGGTCGTGCCGGGCCAGGCCGGTTTCCGCTTCTTTCTCGATATGGCGAAGTCCAGAGGCGCGGAGTCCATCATCTCGGAAGAGTTGTTGGGGCAGGCCGTGGAGTGGGGAGGTGGTTTGCCGCGGCAGTTCCTGCAGATTCTCTCCGGCGCGGCCATGCAGGCAATCGCCGATGGGCTCCCCCGCATCGAAGAGGAGTGCCTCTGGCGGGGTCGCCTGCGTGCCATGGACCGTTGGCAGTACCAGCTTGGCCCGGCCGACTACCAAGAGCTCGAGAAGTCCGACCAGGAGAGAGATGCGCAAGCGCGAGCACGCCTGCTCCGGCTCGCCGCGCTGATCGAGTACGAGAAGCCCGACGGCAGTCTGCGCCTTGGGGTAAATCCCCTGGTTCATGAGCTCATGCAAAGGCGCGACCGGGAGGCGCAGCGTGTCGCTACCTAGCCTCCGCTCAGGTTGGCTGGACGAGCTGGCCTACGCTGCCGTGGTCCCGGGCGCCCCCCTGATCGTTTCGGTTTGCGATGATCTGAGCGCGATCGAAACCGCTGCACGGTGGTTGACATCGGCGATTCCAAGTCTGGCCGGTTGCCGGGTGATCGAAGTCCCGGCGGTCGAGCTGCCGATGCGGATCGAGACCGAGCCGGAAGGCGCCGCGCCACACGCCTATCTGGTAACCGACGCCGCTCTCGGCGTGGAGGTCGATCTGCGGGCGCGCTGGACCGCCTGGGATGGTCTGCGGGACCGGTTCGTCGCGGCACTACGACACGGCGAACTCAGGAACCACCTGGTCCTGTTTGCGACCGCCGGCCGGATGGCGGAGATCGCGGAAGCTGCTCCGCATCTACTCGCCGTTGCTCAGGTGATCACCTTGTCTGGAGAGCCCATCGCGCTGGGCCAGGAGGACGCCGACATGGTCCGGGTGTTCCGCCGCGTCGAAGCCCAACTGCAAGCCAAGTACGGGATGGACACGGCAACCCTGATCGGCAAGGTGATGCAGCGCGAGCCGACAAACGTTCTCCCCGCCGACCTCGCACGTTGGGAGGCGGTCGCGCAGGCGCTGCGGGAGCGGGAGGGAGAATGAATCGCGCCCACCAACTCCTGGAGGCGATCCGTGGCGTAATGCGTGGTCATGATCGATTCTCGGGAGAGCCGTTGCCGAAGCTGCAGCGGTTACGCGGCTCCTCCTGGCGCGTGTACTGCGGAGACGGGCGCTATGATCCCAGCAAGGGGAACGCGGCGGTCTCACGCTCAACCGGGATCGCCCTGAATTTCCAGATTACCGGCGAGGGGGAGACCATTGGTGACTTCGAGGTTTGTGCGGCATGGCCACTCCGCCACGACGCCGCGCGAGACCCGCAGATGCCTGCTTCTGCGTCGAGCTTCTGGTGCCTCATGTTCCACCTGGATCCGCAACGGGAGCACTGGCCTGACCACCCCAGGTTTCACGTGCAGCTTGCCGCGCCGGCGGATGGCGGCATTCCGCCCTTCCTGGCGTGGCGGATCCCCTGCGCCCAGGAGCAGGAGCCGCACCGACTGGTGGAGTTCCTCGTCCATCACATCGTCGAAGAACCGCGCCACCCGTCCGGGGAACCCGGCGCCTGAGCTTCCCGATCCCACTCTTCGGCGGTGACATGCCAGACCCAGGGCTCGCCCCCGCCCCCGCCCGCGGCGAGGTCGTGCGCGTTCGCACCCGCACCTGGCTCGTCGAGGCCGTCGACGACTCCCCCGCGGCGGTGGCCGCGACCGCTGCCGGCCACGGCACCGTCCTCCACCTCGCCTGCCTCGATGACGACGCCCAGGGCCGGCCCCTCTCCGTCATCTGGGAACTCGAACTCGACACCGCCATCCTCGGCAGCGAGGCCTGGCGCAGCATCGGCGCGCGCGGCTTCGACCCCCCGCGCGCGTTCGGCGCCTTCCTGCACACCCTGCGCTGGAACTGCGTCACCGCCACCGATCCCCGCCTCTTCCAGGCACCCTTCCGCGCCGGGATCCGCGTCGACGCCTACCAGCTCGAACCCCTGCGCAAGGCCCTCCTCCTCCCGCGCGTCAACCTCTTCATCGCGGACGACGTCGGCCTCGGGAAAACCATCGAGGCCGGCCTGATCGCCGTCGAACTCCTCCTCCGCCGCCGCGCCCGCGAGGTCGTCGTCGCCTGCCCCCCCTCCATGCTCCTCCAGTGGAAGGAGGAGATGGAAACCCGCTTCGGCCTGCTCTTCGAAATCCTCGACCGCGCGTACCTCGAGCGCGTCCGCCGCGAACGCGGCTACGGGACCAACCCGTGGACCACCTTCCCTCGCTTCCTGGTCTCCCACCGGCTGCTCATCGACGAGACCTACGCCGCCCCCCTGCGCGCCTGGCTCGACAACCTGCGCCCCGCCTCCCTCCTCATCCTCGACGAGGCCCACCACGCCGCCCCCGCGAGCGGCGCCCGCTATGCCATCGACTCCCGCATCACCGCCGCCATCCGCGACCTCGCCCCCCGCTTCGAGCACCGCCTCTTCCTTTCCGCCACGCCCCACAACGGCCATTCCAACAGCTTCAGCGCGCTGCTCGAACTCCTCGACGGCAACCGCTTCGTCCGCGGCATCCCGGTCGTCCGCAGCAACCTCGAAAGCGTGATGGTCCGGCGGCTCAAGGAAGACGTCCGCCAGGTCGTCGGGGAGTTGCCTGAGCGCGTCGTGAAACAGATCGACCTGCCCGCGGAGCTCGGAATCCCGGCGCTGCCGGCCGACGCCCCGGAGCTCCGGCTCTCCGAACTGCTCGACCACTACCGCGCACTCCGGGAAGGGCGCCTCGCGGGGCTCACCCGACGCCGGCAGGCGGAGGCGAAGATCCTGATCTCCGGCCTGCAGCAGCGCCTGCTCTCTTCGATCGAGGCCTTCGCGCGGACGCTTTCCGTCCATCGGCGCACGATGGAGAAGTTCTGGGCCGCCGAGGCGGCCGCGGACGCGACCGCGGCGCCGGCGACCGCCGATTCCTCGGCCACCGCAACGCAGCTCGCGCTCCTGCGCGGCAGCTACGAGGAGGAGGACGAGCGCGCGCTGCTCGGCGACGAGGAACGCGAAGCCCTCGAAGCGGAGCAGATCGAGGCCTCCTCCGCGGCGACGGCCGGCGGCGCCGGCGCGGGAGCCGTCGCGGAGGTGGCCGCCGAACGCCGGCTCCTCGCCGAGCTCTCGACCGTCGCCGACGCCGCCCGCTCCGCGCCGGACGCCCGCATCCGGTACCTGGTGGACTGGATCCGCCGCCACCAATGCCCGGGCGCCCGTCTGCCCGGCACGCCCTGCCCCGCGCCCGGCGCGCCCTGGACCGACCTGCGCGTCCTCGTCTTCACCGAGTACGAGGACACGCGGCGCTACCTCGCCGCGCAGCTTCGCGCCGCCGTCGCCGATACCCACCTCGACGAGTGCCGCATCGAGGTCTTTCACGGCCCTACGCCGCCCGACGCCCGCGAACGGATCAAGCAGGCCTTCAATCTGCCGCCGTCCGAGCACCCGGTGCGTATCCTGATCGCGACCGACGCCGCGCGCGAGGGCCTCAACCTCCAGGCCCACTGCTGGAATCTCTTCCATTTCGATGTGCCCTGGAATCCCAGCCGCCTGGAGCAGCGCAACGGCCGCATCGACCGCAAACTCCAGCCCGCCGAGCGCGTGTTCTGCCACTACTTCGTCTACACCCAGCGGCCCGAGGACCGCATCCTCAAGGCCCTGGTGACCAAGACCCGGACCATCCGCCACGAGCTGGGGTCGCTCTCGCCGGTCCTCGAGGGCCGGCTCGCCGACGCCCTGAAGTTCGGCATCCGGCGCGCCGAGATCGACCGGCTGGAGCAGGAGATCGGGGAAACCGCTGAGAATGAGGAGCGCCGGCGCACGGTCGCGGAGGAACTCGAAGCTCAGGTGGAAGGCCGGCAGGCGCTGGAACAGCAGATCGCCGTCCTGCGCCGGCGCATCAACGAGGCGCGCGCCTGGATCGGGTACGACCCCGAGCAACTGCGCGCTGCGCTTTCCTGCTCCCTGGAGTTGATGGGCGCCGGTCCCTTGCGACCGGTGTCGGTTGAGGCCGCGGTCGCCGGGCCGACCCGGTTCGCGCTGCCCGAGCTGGAGACGCACGGCGCCGGCGACGGAAGCTGGGCCGAGACGCTCGACGCCCTGCGCATCCCGCCGCGCGACGGCATCCGCGGGTTCCAGTGGCGCCGCCACTCCCCGGTCCGCCCGCTGGTCCTGGAGGCGCCGCGCGGCATCGACGACGACGTCGTGCAGGTCCATCTCGAACACCGCGTGGTCAAGCGCCTGCTCAGCCGCTTCCTGGCGCAGGGATTCGTCCATCACGACCTGTCGCGCGCCTGCCTCGCCCAGACCCGCGATGCGGTCCCGCGCGTCATCCTGCTCGGACGCGCCGCGATCTACGGCAAGGGGGCCGCCCGGCTGCACGAGCAGATCCTCACGGTCACGGCAAAGTACGTCGAGCCCACCGCCCGCAAGGTCGGGTTGACGCCCTACGGCCGCGAAGCCGAGGCCAAGACCCTGGAGCTGTTGGAAGAAGCGCTCCGCCGGGCCGCGGCGGACGCGGGCGGTGCGGACGGGGGTGCGGACGGGGGTGCGGGGACCGGCGCCGGCGCCGCCCCGGCGCGCGGCGTGCCGGCAGCCGTCCAGAAACGGCTCGTGGCGGCCGTGCCGCGCGACGTGAGCGAGCTCCTTCCGGTCATGGAGGAGCGCGCCGAAACCCTGCGCGCGGAGGTCGAGGCGAAGCTCGCGGAGCGCGGACGCGTCGAATCGGAGTCGATGCGCAAGATCCTCGATGATCAGCGGCGGCGGATCACGACCAATCGGGCACGCGCGGAGGCCGAAGGCCAGCAGCGCGAGCTCTGGCCCGAAGCGGAACGGCGGCAGATGGAGTCGAATCGGCGCGCCTGGCAGCGCTGGCTGGAAAACGTCGACGGCGACCTCGTTCGCGAGCCGAAGCGCATCCGCGAGTTCTACACCGTCGCCTCATTTCGCGTCGATCCGATCGGGGTGGTCTACCTCTGGCCGGAGACGGGATAGTGGGCCGTCACCTTCGATCCGGGCGGTTGCGGTTGCTTGTAGGGGCGGGCCTTGTGCCCGCCCCGCGGGCCACGCCGTGCGGCCCTTCGGGGCGTCCACAAGGGTCGCACCTACACCCGGATTCGGGCCCCCGGTTTCAATACTGACGGGACATCAGATGCCGGAAGATCCCGCACTCCTCGACCACAAGGCCTGGATCGGCTACCTGCAGCAGGATGGGCTCGTGGTCTCGGCCGCCGCCCTGATCGATGCCCAGGCGGTGCTCGACACCCACGCGCTGCCCCTCCAACAACGCTTCCTCCCCTTCGTGGAGGAGGTCGAACAGCGGCCGGACGAGCCCGTCCCCGTCCTCCGGGACTTCCTGCAGTGCGCCCGCGGCTTTCTCGGCTG
>JACRIP010000167.1 GCA_016220045.1 Planctomycetota bacterium | reverse complement strand
CATCGTTTACGGCTAGGACTACCGGGGTATCTAATCCCGTTTGCTCCCCTAGCTTTCGCACCTCAGCGTCAGCAACACACCAGAGACTCGCTTTCGCCTCCGTCGTTCCTCTAGATATCTACGCATTTCACCGCTCCACCTAGAGTTCCAGTCTCCCCTTGTGTGCTCTAGCCCAGTATTTTCGGGCGCAGTTCCTGCGGTAAGCGCAGGGATTCCACACCCGATTTGCTGGGCCGCCTACGTGCCCTTTACGCCCAGTGAATCCGAGCAACGTTTGCACTCTCCGTATTACCGCAGCTGCTGGCACGGAGTTAGCCGGTGCTTCTTTCCGGGGTAACGTCAGACCACGAGGCTGTTCACCCCATGGCGATTCTTTCCCCTCGAAAGCGGTTTACGACCCGAAGGCCTTCATCCCGCACGCGGCGTCGCTGGGTCAAGCTTGCGCTCATTGCCCAATATTCCCTACTGCTGCCTCCCGTAGGAGTGGGGCCAGTGTCTCAGTGCCCCTGTGGCCGTTCACCCTCTCAGGCCGGCTACCCGTCATTGCCTTGGTGGGCCGTTACCCCGCCAACTAGCTGATAGGCCGTAGACCTCTCATCGGACGGCGGCTCTTGCGAGCTGCCTTTCATCGCCAGGTATCCAAACCCTACGATCATATCCGGTATTAGCCCTCCTTTCGGCGGGTTATCCCGGTTCCAACGGTAAGTCATCTACGTATTACTCACCCTTACGCCGGTTTACTCGCGGAGTTGCCCCCGCTTTCTCCCTCGACTTGCATGTATTAGGCACGCCGCCAACGTTTGCTCTGAACCAGGATCAAATTCTTCAATCGATTGAAGAATCGAAACAGGGCCGGTTTTACCCGATCCTGTTCGCTGGTTTTGGTCGTGTCATCTTGTGGGCGCGTGGTTTCCGAAGAAACCACACAGGGAAGCCGTGGTTGCTACACCTCGGCCTCCCGCTTCCATGAACTTGGGGAAGCTCATGAAAGAGGCTAAAACCCACTCGCAACCTCATCGGTTGCCAGTGTCCTTGTCTTTATTCACTTGCCAAAGAGCGGGGCGCTCTCGCGTCCATCGACTGCGGCGTATTATACTCGTTTTCGCCCCGAAGTCAAGCCCCATTTCTCCCTGGGAGAAAACTTTCTACGGTCAAGACGAGATCGCAACTCCCTGCGAAACAATATGTTATGGCGTGCCTCAAAAACCGTGTCAGTTTCCGTGCAGAATCGACCAAACTTGTCTAGCCCGGCGTCCCCCCCGCCGCGGGTGCCTCCCGGACCTCCGGCACTGGACTTGCCACGCCCTCCGCCGGATAGCTTCCGGTAAGCGGCGGGGTGCGCCACCGAATTCGCCAGTAGAACGGGAGAGTGATCACAAACGCAATCACACTAATGAATTGCGAGATGGTCAACCCGAAGAAGGCGTGCGCGTTGTCGCCCCGGAAGAGCTCCAGCAGGAAACGCAGCACCGCATAGCTCAACGCAAACTCGCAGACCACCTGCCCGATCCGCACGCGCCGCCGCCAGCGCCACGACAGGAACGCGAACAGCAGCAGGTTCCCGACGATCGAGTAGAATTGCGTCGGATGCACCCAGTGGCTGTGCGTCTGCTCATACGCCAGACCCGCGTCTTTCACATGATCCAGCCACGCCGGGCTGCCGGTGACCAGGCCGTGTTCGTCCAGCAAGCGCGGGAAGCGGATCGCCCACCAGGGCGGCGACGCCGTCCCCGCTTCCGCCACCACGGTTCCGTAGCAGCAGCCATTCAGGAAACACCCGACCCGCCCGAAGGCGAAGCCCAGCATGATCGTCGGCGCCAGCAAATCCGCCACGCGCAGGAAGGACTCGCCGCGCGCACGTACATAATACACCGCAAAGCCCACCGCACCCAGGAGTCCACCGTAGAAGGTGATGCCGCCTTCCCAGAGGCGGAACATCCCGAAGTCGTATTCCCGGCGGAATTCGATCAGCGCCCCGACCCGCCCGCAAGCCAGCCCGAGCACGGCGCACCAGGCGATCGTGCGCGCCACGTCCTTCGCGAAGGCGCCGGCGCTCGGCGCGCCCACGCGCTCGCCGCGCCGCTGCCGCACGACGCGCGCCGCCAGCGGCAGGCACCACCCGGCGACCAGCGCCCACACGTTGATGCGCCCGTCGCGCAGGTCCAGGAAGGAGAAACTGAAATCCTGCCAGTACTCGGCGACGTAGAGCACGCGCGAGCCCACGACTCCCGAGATCATCATCCAGACGCTGAGATCCATGATGAAGTCGGCGTCGATCCGGAGGGCGCGTCCGCGGCGCGCGCCGACGACGGTCGCGAACAGGAATCCGAGCATCAGCATGAAACCGTAGGAATTGACGGGCAAGCTGAAGAGGCCGAGCGGGATCTCGAACAGGCGCGGGCGCATGAAGTGGAGCTCCTTGCGGTCCAAGGGGAGGGAAGGCGGCCCTTCTATCACGCTCGCGCTCCCGGTGCAAGGCCCGCGTGAGCGCAGGCGAGCGGCGGCGAGCGGATGCGGGAAGACGACGGAACCACAGAGACGTAGGGCGGGCATGGCCCGCAACCCAAGCGCAATCGCAGCTCTGGCGGTGCTTCGATTGGGCGATTTGGCGATTGTGTGATTGGGCGATTACGGAGCCGACGCGGTAGGCCGAAAAGCTTGCCGAAAAAACAACGTTTGCCACTGCTGTGGCACAGAGCGACACAGAGAACGACGACGACGCCGGAGCGGGCGCATGCCCGGCGCGCGACCATCCAGCCGCGTCAACGCGTGCGGTGGGCGCGCCGGACATGCGGCCGCTCCGTCGTCGTCGTTCTCTGTGCCTCTGTGTCTCTGTGGTTCCGTCGTCCTTGGCCTCTCCCTGCCCTCTCCCTGCCCTCTCCCTGCCCTCTCCCTGCCCTCTCCCCTGCTCCCCCCCCTTCCCCCTCCGCCGCCTCCTCCCCGCTGGCCGCCGGAAATGCTTGCCCGGCCAGCTCCGCCATGAGTAGAATGGCGAGCCGCTTCCCCGCCAGGAGTAGGGTCCATGGACCACCTGACCTGCGACCTTTGCGGCGCCCCCCTGCTGCTCGACGCGCCGGTCCGCTACCAGGTCTCGATCCAGGTGGCGTCGGCCTACGACCCGCTGGAGCTCACGGCGGAGGACCTGGCGCGGGACCATCGGGCCGAAATCGCCGCCATCCTGCGCCGGCTCGAGGAAACCGACCCCGCGGCGGCCCAGGCCGAAGTCTATGCGACCTTCGCCTTCGACCTCTGCCGCCGTTGCCAGCTACAGTATATCCAGGACCCGCTCCGCCGCGCCGTCCTGCGCCGCGTGGTCGAGCCGCGCGCGAATTGACGCGCTGCGCTCGTCGAGGAGCGCACCGCGCCGCCGCGGAACCGCCTTCCCACACCCGCCAGAGGACCCCGGTTCGGAGCCGCCGTCATGGCAGACCCTGGCCGCAAGTGCCCGCACTGCAGCAAACTCAACCCCGCGGGACTCGTGCACTGCAACGCCTGCGGCGGCATCCTCCCCGCGGAGGCCCCCGCCGAACGGGCCGCGCCTGCCGCGGCGACTTCGCCCGCCGGCATGCTCTTCTTCGCCGGCTTCGTCATCGCCTTCCTCGGCGCGGCGTGGTGGGTGGACAACCGCCGCGCCACGGTCGATGCCGCCGCCGCGGCGGCCGCCGCCGGCGCC
The DNA here is from genome assembly GCA_016220045.1 of Planctomycetota bacterium. Taxonomy (GTDB): domain Bacteria; phylum Planctomycetota; class MHYJ01; order WSZJ01; family JACPWG01; genus JACRIP01. The sequence goes on along the minus strand of JACRIP010000167.1, from coordinate 3,392 downwards.
GACGCCGCCGGACCGCGGCGCTCGGCGTACGAGGAACGCCTCGCCGCCGACGCCGAGCGCGTGCGCCAGGGCATCATGGAAAGCCTCAAGGGCCTGCCCGCTCCCCCCGGCGCCTGGGAGGGCGCCAACGGCGACTTCGAGGGCATGATCAATGCCGAGATGCGCCGCTCCGTGAACCGCCAGCTCTCCCCCGCCGAAGAGCAGCAAATCCGGAAGATGGTCAAGTCGGTCGTCGGCGGCATGAACGCCGAGCAACTCTCCGGCGAAGCGCGCAACTTCGGGGGAGGCCGATGAAGCTCCCCGGACAGGTCGTCGGCCCCTTCTCCATCGTGCGCACGATCGGCCGCGGGCGACTCGCCACCGTCTACCTGGCCACGGACCGCCGCACTTCCGCCCAGGTCGCGCTCAAGCTCTTCGACCCCGGCCCCCGCAGCGACGCCGTGCTCGCGCGCTTCCTGCCCGCGCAGCCCGCCCTGCTGGCGCTCCGCCACCCCCGCATCGTCTCGGTCCTGGAGCCTCTCCAGGAAACACCTGATGGCCGCCTGCTCGTCACCGAGTACGTAGCCGGCAGCACGCTCGCCGCCCACCTCTCCGGCATGGGCCGGCTGCGTCCCACCCTCGCCGTGCGCTTCGTGCGCGAACTCCTCGACGCCGCGAGCGCCGCCCACGCGCGCGAGGTCTTCCACCTCGACCTCAAGCCCGCCAACGTCTTTCTCGATGCCGAGGGCCACCTGCGCCTCGCCGACTTCGGCCTCGCCGCGCCCGCGCTCCCCGCCGGCGACCCCGCGCCCGGCGCCGCGTCCGCGTCCGCTACCGCGCCCGCGCCCTCCCCCGGGCCGGCCCCCTGGGGCTCGGCCGCCTACCTCGCGCCGGAGGTCGCGCGCGGCGCCGCGGTCGATGCCCGCGCCAATCTCTACTCGCTCGGGCTGATCCTGTTCGAGATGCTCGCCGGACATGCGCCCTTCGAGGCGATCGATGAGGCCGGCGTCCTCCGCCTCCAGCTCGAGTCCCCGCCGCCGCCGCTCCTCGAGCGCGTCCCCACGCTCGCGCCGGAGCTGAACGCGGTGGTCGTGCGCGCGCTCGCCAAGGAGCCCGGCGCCCGCTTCGCCTCCGCCGCCGAAATGGACCTGGCGCTCGCCTCCATCCCCGGCATGCGGGCCGCCGAGCTGGCCGCCGAACGCTCCATGCTCGCGCTCGCCACCGCCAATCTGGCGCGGGGCGCGCCGAAGAACGAGGGGGAGGACTTCCTCGGCAGTTCGGGCTTCGCCGCCCCGGAGAAGAATCGTTTCGCCAGCGCCGCGAGCTTCGGGCCCGGGGTGGAGGAAGAAGGTCCGCGCCTGCGCAGCACCACCGTCTTCCTGGGGATCGTACTCGCGATGGTCGTGGCGGCCTGGCTCTACGAGCCGAAGTGGAAGGCGGGGAACCTGGCGGCGCTGCGGGTGCGCGACCCCGCGCGCGAGCTCTACGCGCCGGGTCCGCCGTCCGCCCTTCCGCGTCCGCCCATCACCGCCGCGAACTCCCATCGCGCCCGCATCCGGCTGCTCACGGGCGAGAGCCGCTACGTCCAGGTGGACCGGATCGCAGGCGGCGCGGTGCGTCTGATCGATCGCACCGGAACGGAGTCGGAGATCCCGCTCGACCAGGTGATCGGCTACGAGGTCTTCGGGCCGGTGTGGCCGGAATCCACGCTGCCCGCGGCGGCGCTGGGACCGCGCGTCGAGCTGGAGACCCGCTCCGGCAAGCGCTTCGTCGGCAACCTGCAGGCGCTTCGGCTCCACCGCATTCCGCACGGCGCCGATCTCGTGCTCGAAGGCGGCGCCACCGCCCGCTTCCCGCTCGCCCTCGTGCATTCGATACGTTATTTACCTTAATCACGCAGCCAATCGAGGGAAGGACCGATGCGTTCGCCTTGCCACTTGACCGGCTCGATCCCGGACGCGCTCCGCCGGAGCGCGTCACCTCGCCCCCGGCCGGGTCGCGCACCGCGGCGGCCGGCCCTCGCCCTCGGCCTCTTCCTGGCGGCGCTCTTCGCCGCGTCCGACGCCGCGGCGCAGGAGCGCGTGAATATCGCCCTGAAGGACGGGACCTCGCTGACCGGCACGCTGATCGGCTTCGGCGGCCGCATCTTCCAGGTGCAGCTCGAGACCGAGCAGGCGGCGGGCGCGGCGCCCCGGGCCGCCGCCGGGCTCCGGGAGATCCCTGAGGACGCGGTGGCCACCGTGATCTTCCTGAACGCGCCGGGCGGCCCGGAGGCCGCGCCCGGCGGGACGGATGCCGGGGGCGCGACCGGCCCGGGCGCGGCGGCGCGGGGCGCGAATCTGCTGATGAATGGCGGCTTCGAGGCGCCTGCTTCCGGCGCCAACGTGCCGGGCTGGTCGCCGGACGCTCCGCAGACCACTCCTCAGATGCCGCTGTTCGCGATCGACGGCGCGGCGGCGAGCGGGCGGCAGTGCGCGAAGCTCGAGGTGGGGGTCGCCTTCGGGGTCGCGGGCTGGACGCAGGTCATCCACTCGGTGCCCGCGACGGAAGCGGTGCGGATCGAGGGGAGCATTCGGACCGAGGGGGTGGCGGGTTGCGCGTTCCTGGCCGTGCTCTTCCTGGATGCCGGCGGCGCGCGCGAGCTGGCGGCCTGCGACACCGAAGAGCTGACGCCGGTCAGCGGGACTTCAAGGGACTGGGTGCGCGTAGCCCTGGAGACGCGGATTCCCCCGGGCGCGGCGAAGGTCTGGGTGCGCGCCGGCATGCACGGGACCGGCCGGGCGTGGTTCGACGACCTGGCGCTCATGGGCGTAGCCGCCGCGGGGGGCAGCGCCGCCGCGGGGGGCGCGCCGGCGCCCGAGCTCGGCGCGGAGCTGTGCCGGAATCGGGGATTCGAGGAAGGCACCCAGGCCTATGCGGCCGGCTGGCGCGTGGATTGGCCCGCCGGACTGCCGGGCTTCGCGGACCAGCCGCAGTCCTGGCCGCGCTTCTCGCTGGACACGAATGCGACCCCGGACGGGAACACGGCGTTCGAGCGCCGCAGCGCGCGCATCGATACGTCGAGCGCGGCGGGGTTCGACGCGTGGACCCAGACCCTGCGCGCGCTGCCCGCGGGCGCGAAGCGGATTACGGTGAAGGCCTGGGCCCGGACCAAGGAGGTCACGGGTGGCGGGGCGCAGATCGTGGTGCTCTGCCGCGACCCGCAGAGCGCCGCCAACTCGGGCCAGCTCGCCTTCGCCTCGACGCCGGACGACCGGCGGCTCGCCGGAACCGGCGACTGGCGGCCCCTGGAACTCACGCTGGACCTGCCGGAGGGCACGCGCGAAGTGGTGCTCCGTATCGGGCTGGCGGGGAAGGGTACGGTGTGGTTCGACAACATCTCGGTGGTCGCCACGGACGGCAAGTAGGGTCTT
>JACRIP010000166.1 GCA_016220045.1 Planctomycetota bacterium | reverse complement strand
TCGGTGGTGGCGAACGTCGTCCCGGCGGACGTCGCCGGGCTGGTGGCGGCGTGGGAGCGGGGGGAGGTCGCGCGCGCGCGGGAGCTGCACTTCAAGCTCTATCCGCTCGCGCGGGCGATGTTCGTGGAATCGAATCCGGCGCCGGCGAAGGCGGCGCTGGCGATGCTGGGGCGGATGTCGGACGAGGTGCGGTTGCCGCTGGCGCCGCTCTCGGCCGACGCACGGGCGAAGGTCGAGAAGGCGCTGCGCGCGTACGGACTGCTGTAGGGCGGGGGGGCTACGTCCGCTTGACGTACTTCTCGAGCCGGGCCTTCAGGCGCTCCGCCGCATGCGCCATGCGGGACTTGACCGTACCCACCGGGATCTGCAGGATATCGGCGATCTCCTGGTACTTGAAGCCCTCGAACTCGCTGAGCATCAGCACCGACCGCTCCTTGTCGGAGAGGGTCTCGATCGCCCGCCGCACTTCGGCGCGCAGCTCCTCGCGCAACGCGGACTCGTCCGGGCTGTCCTCGTGCCCCTCGAACTCGACGGGGGTCGGGTCGCCGCCGCCGTCGCCGTGCCGCTCCAACGACGAGAACAGGCGCGGACGCTTCTTCTCGCGGTCGTTCAGCCAGACGTTGTGCGCGACCTTGAAGATGTACGCCGAGACCTTGCCCGTGGGCTGGTAGTCCTGCGCGCCCTTCCAGACGCGCAAGAAGACCTCCTGGAGCAGGTCTTCGGCCAGGGCCCGGTCCCAGTGCAGGCGGAACAGGTAGTTCAGGATGCGGCCGCTGTATTGGCGGTAGAGTTCCTCGAAGGCCCGCGTGTCCCGCGCCTTGACGCCCAGCATCAGGCGGATGTCGGCTTCGTTGTCGAACATGGCGGGACCCTCGGCGGCGCCTGGAACGGAATCGGGCCGTGGAGGTACCACGGCCCGAAGGGATGGGGCGACCATTATAGTCCCGCGCTCCGGTTTGTCAACCGCAGGACCACACCGTATGGCGCGCGCGCCTCGCGACGAGATCCTCGACATCCAACGGGGCCTGGTGCGCCGCCTGGCGCGCGAGATCCGCGGCGCCGTCGTCGGGGAGTCCCCGGAGATCCGACGCTACCTCGCCGACTACCGCCGCTCCACCCGCCGCTTCCGCAGCCTCTCCTCGCGCGACGAGCTGATGGATGCCGTCGCCGCCTCCGACCTGGTCTTCGTCGGCGACTACCACACCCTCCGGGAATCACAGTATACAATCGTCCGCCTTCTCGACGAGATCGCCGCCCGCCCGGCCTTCTGGCGCCGCAAGAAGGCGATCGTCCTCGCGCTCGAGATGATCCTCGCCGAACACCAGCCGATCCTCGACCGCTTCCTCGCCGGCGAGATCGACGAGCCGACCTTCCTGCGCGCCGTCGGCTACCAGCGCACCTGGGGCTTCAACTGGACCCACTACAAGGTGCTGCTCGACTTCGCCCGCTCGAACGGGATCTACGTCATCGGCCTCAACTCGCGGCCGCCGCGCGGGCCCAACCGCCTCGCCCGCCGCGATGCCGCGGCCGCGCGCATCCTCGCCTACGTCGCCCGCCGGATTCCCGACGCCCTGGTCATGGTGCTCTTCGGCGACCTCCACGTCGCGGAAAACCGGCTGCCGCGCGCCGTCGCCTGCGAGCTCGCCGGCGACGTCCCCCGGCGCCGCTGCCTCACCGTCTACCAGAATGTCGAACCCATCTACTGGGAGCTCGCGCGCCGCGGCCGCGAAAACTCGGTGGACGTCGTCCGCATCCGCGCCCAGGCGTTCGCAGTATTCAACGCCTCGCCGTTCGCCGCGTTCCGCTCTTACGTGGACTGGCAGGACCGGCACCGGGAACTGGCCTGCGACCTCCATCCCTGGTGGTGCGACACCGGCGGTCCCGAGGTCGATCTCACGGACCAGGTGGTGGATCTGGCGCGCACCATCGCGGCCTTCCTGCGCCTCCCGCTGCCGCCCGAGGAATTCGCCCGCCTGTCGGTGCGCACCACGCACGAGCCGGACTTTCTCGCGCGCCTCCTGCGCCACGTCCTGGACCCGACGGAGCGCGCCGAGCTCGAGGTCACCCTGCGCCGCAACGAGGCCTATTTCGTGCCGCGCATCGACACCATCGTGCTCGCGGACTTTTCGGTCAACCATGCGGCCGATCTCGCCGCGCAATTCCTGCACGCCCGCCTGTCGGGCGCGCCGGGCGATGCCGCGACGCGGCCGATCGACGCCTTCTACGCCGCGGTGCTGCGCAGCGCGCTCGGCTACTTCGGCTCGAAGGTAGTGAACCCGAAGCGCATGTGCCGCAAGGATCCCGACTACCGGCGCTTCCTGGAGGAGCACCGACGGCGCGCCTTGTCGCTGGAGTGGCAGCGCGAATTCCGCCGGGTTGCGCGCCACGTGCTCGCGCACCGCGAGCTGGAGCGGGATTTCCTGAAGGGCGGGCGGTGGCGACCGCGACGCAATCTGCATCGACTGGCGGTGGGCGTGCGCCTGGGCCTCGCGCACTCGCTCGGCTACACGCTGGGCGACCGGCTCTACGACGGACTCGTCCTGGAGCACGTCAGCAAGGAGGAGATCCGCGAACTCTTCTTGCGGCCCTTCGCCCGCCCCGGCGACGCCCTCCAGGAATACCTGTATCTGCTGCGCCGTCTCCACCACGTGCAGGAGACCTACGCCGAGCGCCGCGAACGGATGTGACGGTCGACGGTGGCCGGTGGACGGTGGCCGGTGGTCGGTGGACGGTGGTCGGTGGCCGGTGGACAGTGGACGGTGGACAGTGGTCGGGCAGACTGCGGAGTGCGGAGGGGGTACGGGCGCTTGACGACCCGCGCCTTCAGCCGACGGCCCACCGCCGCCACGCCACCCTTCACCCTTCACCCTCCACCGTCCACCCTCCACGGTCCACCGTCCACCGTCCACCCTCCACCCGCCACCCTCCACCCTCCACCCTCCACCGTCCACCGTCACACCGTCCACCGTCCACCATCCACCGTCCACCATCCACCGTCCACCGGCCACCGGCCACCGTCAGCGTGGCGCCGCGAACGCCTTCAGCCAGACCGGCCGCATGCCGTCCAGTTCGAAGGTCGCCTCGGTCCACGTGACGTCGGCCCGCGTCTCCAGGCGCAGGGTCAGGTTGTGGTCCGCCTTCACCCCGTCGATCAGCTCTTGCGTATGCTCCGAGAGGAAGCGCGCGAAGCCCGCCGCCGCCTCCGGGCCGCGCATCTTGAAGTGGACGCGACCGCTCGCCCGATCCGCCGAGGCGATCGACAGGTCCCAACTCGCGCCGGCAATCCGGTCCGGATGCGGCGTGCTCTGCGCCAGGTCGCGAAAGAAGGAAAAGTGATCGAAGAGCGCCCCGTCACGATTGACGACCAGTCCCCACGCGAACGGGGTCCCGCCGATCCGCTCCCGCAATTCCTTGAGCAGCGGGTCCCCGCCCAGGTCCGACGCCCCCGCCTCCAGCCGGTCGATCGCCCCCTGCGTGGCCGCCACGTGCGATCCGGAAATCACCGTATTCCGCACCATCGCCACCGCCGCCTGCCGTGGCGGCGCGTCCTCCGCATCCGCCGCCTCCCCCGCACCTGCACCCGCACCCGCGCCCGCCTTCTCCGGCCGCGCGCCCGTCCGCGCCCCGCGGTTGAGCATCAGGCGATGACCCCGGTACGCGCTCTGTCCGCTCGTGCCCGCGGGCTCGGTGCGTTCGAAAATCCAGTTCAGGAGGTTCGCGAACCGGCCCAGGCTGACGACCGTGAGCTGCGTCGCCTCACGCGGCCGGCCCAGCGGCCGCGCTTCGCTCTCGACAAAGTGGAGCGGCAGGAACCCGCGCAGGATCGACGCCGTGTCCTTGTAGCCGAGCTTGTTCATGCCGGCCCGCATCGGTTGGGGAATGTCGCCCGGGCGCTTCCCATCGATCTCGGCCGCCAGCGCGTCCACCAGCTCCCCCACGCCCGGATTCTGGGCATCGACCACCACGGCGCGGAAGTGCACCGTGTCCGCGGCGACCAGGATCTCGGGCGCGACCGGCACCGAGGGGGTCGTCAGCCAACGCACCGTCCACCACGTGCCGCAGCCGGCGATCAGGATCATCCCCAGGCACCCGACGCCGCACCCGACGAGCAGCGTGCGCAACGGATTCCGCCCGCCGCCCGCGCCCGCCGCCTCCCCCAATCCCCCCGGCAGCTCGCCACGGATCAGGGTCGGCGCCGTCGATGATGATTCCATCGCTCGATCCTCCTCCAGCTCTCTCCGGGGACCCGGCGCCCCGTCGCGCCGGAAGCCCCTGCCACCGCAGGTCCACGTCGCCGTACCGCCCCGCCGCTCCTCCGGTTTCGCGATTCCGCTCCGACACCAAGGAACGGGGCGGGGCACCCAGGCGTTCGCCCGATGCCCCGCCCCGGCGGTTCACGATCACTGTGGGCTGATCCCAGCCCCCTGATCCCTGGCCCGCTGTGCGCGCCCGGGACGGGCTACTTCACCTCGTACCCGACCAGTTCGATCGTCGTCGACATGGTCATCGCGCCCTCGCCCTTGCTCACCGTCTTCACCATCGAGCCCGGGATCGACTCGCTGAAGTACGTCTGCGTCTCCATCTTGGTGCCGGCCGTGTCGGTCTTCACCTTGATCCACTTGCAGGCGATCTTCTTGCCCGCGACCGTGATCTCCTCCTCGCCCTGTTCCGGCTTCGGACCATCGGCCGGCGCGGCGGTCTGGGCCTCGCTCGTGCGCGGGTACTTGACCTCCGTCTTCTGCGCGGGCGACTTGAATTCCTGGCCGCCCATCTTCGTCGTGGTCGTCGTCTCGACCTCCACGGTCACTTCCGTGTCCGTGACTTCCTTCAGCGTGTGCGTCGCGTCCGAGACCACTTCGGTCTTGTTCCCGGCCATCTCGCTCACCATCACGGTGTGGTACTTCACCCACGAACCGGGCTTGAAGGAGGCCCACACATTCTTGATCTCCTCCGCGTTCGCGCACAGGCCCGCGAGGAACAGGAAGGCCGCTGCCGACACCAACCGCTTCATCGTCTCTCTCCTGCTGTCATGACGGGTTTCGGGGAATCCGGAAAGGGCAAGCATGGTACTTGTGCGGCGTTGGCGGGGCAACGAATTTCTGCCCGCCCCCCACCGCCCGATTTTCTCCCCTTGGGGGGGTGAAGATGGTAGCATCCGCCCCCATGCGCCCCCTTCTCCTGCTCCTCCTCTTCCTGTCCGGCGCCAGCGCCTGCGCCTACGAAGCCGCCTGGACGCGGCTGCTCGGCCCGGGCCTCGGCGCGACCGCGGGGTCCGCCGCCGCGCTCGCCGCCGCCCAGTGCCTTGCCTGCGCGCTCGGCGCCGCCCTCCTGGGCACGCGCGCCGACTCCGAGCCGCGGCCGCGGCGCCTCTACGCCCTGCTTTCGTTCGGCGCCGCGGCGGGCGCGTGGGCGTCGATCCCCCTCGCGGGGAGCGGACGGCAGATCTACGGATATTACCTGATCGAACTGCTGGACCGTCCGACGGCGCCGGCCCTCTTCGGCTGCGGGATCCACGCCCTCACGCTCCTCGTGCCGGGCATCTGCCTGGGTGGCATGCTGCCGGTCGCCGCCCGGCTGTGGACGGATGCGGGCGCGCCGCCGCGCCACGGCATCGGCCTGCTCGGCGTGGCGTACACGGCGGGCGCGCTGGCCGCCGGCCTCGCGACCGCCGGCTGGACGCTCGGACGCCTCGGCGTCAGCCCGACCCTCGACCTGGCGATCGCCCTGAGCCTGCTCCTGGCCTGCGCCGCCCTCGGGGCCGGCCGGCGGACGCCGCCGGCGCCCGCCGCTCCACCGCCGGCCGCCCCGGATCTCCCGCCGCCCGCCGCCGGCCCCGCGCCGAGCGCCTTCCTGCTCCACGCCGCCGCCTTCCTGATCGGCGGCTGCGCGCTCGCCGACCTGACGCTCTGGACGCGCATGCTGACCGTCCTCGTCGCCGATCTCGCCTACGCGCGCGCGGCCCTCCTCGCCGCCGCCCTTGCCGGCCTCGCCCTCGGCGCGCTCGCCGCCTCCCCGCTCGTCGACCGGACGCGCGCCCGCCTGCTCGCGTGCGGCGCCCTGCTCCTGGCCGCGGGCCTCGCGACCGTCGCCTCCCTGCACGCGCTCGCCCACTTCACCACGCCGCCCGGCGTGGTGGCTGAAGCCTTCGGCGCAGCCACCCGCCGCGCCTACCTCGCCGGCCTGTTCCGCGATGCCGCCCTTCTGGTCGGCCCGACCGCGCTCTGCCTCGGCGCGATCATGCCCTTCCTGCTGCGCCTCGCCGCCGACTCCGCGGCCGGCAGGCACACGTGCCGCGCCCTCGGCCGCCTCGCCGCCACGCTCCTCGCCGGCGCGGCCGTCGCGCCCGCCCTCACTGCCGGCCTGCTGATTCCGTACGCCGGCTCGCTCCAAGCCGCACTGCTCCTGCCGGCCGTCGTCGCGCTGGCGTTCAGCGTGCTCCTGGTCTCGGCCGGCGCCGAACGCCGCCTCGTCGCGGTGCTCGGCGCCTCCGCGGTTGCCTTGGGCGGTCTCGCCGCCCTGGCGCTGCCGATCGACGTCATGCGCCCCCTCCCGGTCGCCTCCGGCGTCCTGCGCGATCGCATCGGCGCCGATTGCGACCTGCTGACCTTCGTCCCCGGCCCGGCCTGCACCGTCACCGCGACGATCGATGCCGAGCGCCGCAAGGAGTTGCTCGTCGATTCCTGCGCCGTCGCCGGAACCGGGCCGGAGCGCAGCTACGCGCCGCTCCTCGGCCATCTGCCTGCGCTCCTGGCGCTGACCCAGGACCGCGCCCTGGTGGCCGGGTTCGGCAGCGGCGCGGTCGCCGCCGCCCTCGCCCTCCATCCCTTCCGCACCATCGACGTCGCCGAACCCCGGCCCGAGATCGTCCAGGCGGCGACCGTGGCCTTCCAGGAGGAGAACCTCCACCTCACGGCCGGCCGCGCGGAGGGGCGGGTCCGCACGCTCGCGACGGACGCCGCCGCGCTGCTCGACGCGCCGGGCGCGAAGTACGACGTGATCGCGGTGGATGCGCCCCTGCCCTACCTCTCCGGCGGCTCGGCTCTCTACGCGGAAGAATTCTACGCCGCCTGCCGTCTCCGCCTGGCGTCCGGCGGCTGGGTGGCGGCGCGCCTGCCGATCGACCTCCTGCGCGGCGAGGACTTGCGCGCCCTGATCGCCACCTTTCTACGAGTTTTCCCGGATGCCACGCTCTGGTACTTCCGCTCCGCCGCGGTGCTGCTGGGGGGCGACCGGCCGCTGACCATCCCGTACGCCGACCTTGAGAGCCGGCTGAGCGGCTCGATCCTCCAGGCGTTGACCCGATGCGGAGTCGGATCGCCGGCGATGCTGCTGGGCGGCTTCGTCTGCGGGCGGGAGCGGCTCTCGGCGTTCACGGGCAACGCCGAGCCGCTGGCGGCGGGCCTGCCGCGGCTTGAGTACTACGGCCCGGGCCCATCGACCGCCTCGGCGCACCGCGAAAACCTGACCGACCTGATCGCGCTGCGGGAGCTGATCCTGCCGCGGGTCTACGCGCTCGGACGTCCCGAGGTGGCGGAATTCGTGCGCGCGCGGATTGCGCGCGCGGCGCAGGCGGTCGGCCTGGTGATGCAGGGGAACGCCGATCTGACCGAGTGGCTGACGCGGCTGAACGACGCGGAGGGGCGCTACCGCGAGGCGCTGCGGGCGGCGCCGAACGACCCCGGAATCAGGCTGCTGCTGCGGGAGACGGCCGCGCTGCGCAGGCGCGCGGGGATCGCGGCCCCGCCGCGACCCGACGAGCCCGGCCCCGAGAAGCCGCGCGCGCCGGCCGTCCCGCCCCCCGCCCCCGAGGAGATCCGGCACATGCTGGAGGCGCCCGACACCGCGACGCGCGAGCAGGGGCTCACCTGGGTCGCGGAGCTCCGCCTGGCCGGCGTGGACGTGCGCGTGGCCGAACTGCTCGACGACCCGGAGCCCGCGGTGAAGATGCGCGCGATCGTCGCGGCGGGCCGTCTCGGCATGCGCGACGCGGTGCC
>JACRIP010000162.1 GCA_016220045.1 Planctomycetota bacterium | reverse complement strand
TCACCCAATCACCCAATCACCCAATCACCCAATCACCCAATCACCCAATCACCCAATCACCCAATCACCCAATCACCCAATCGAGCCACCGACCGGCCGCGCCGTTCGGCCCGCCGATCGCATCACCCACCGCCCCCGCTCACGCGTCCAGGGTCAACGGTCCCTTGGGGAACGCCACGCACGCCAGGCAGGTCCCCTTTTCGATCGGGTACTCCGGCGCCTTGCGATAGCTGACTTCGCCGCTCAAGACGGCGACCTTGCAGCTCCCGCAGCCGCCGCGCTTGCAGGCGCGGTCGATCGCGATCTTGTGCGCATCCGCAAACTTGAGCAGCGTTCCGTCTGCCGGCTTCCAGGCGATTTTTTTTGCGCTGCGACGGAAGGTGATGTCCAACTCCTTGCCGGGCTCGCCGGCGGTCGCCCCCGCGCCGGCCGCGGGACCTGCGAGCGCCGCGATCGACTCGACCGAGGCCTCGCCGAAGGCCTCGGCGTGGATCTGCTCCGTCGGCACCCCCCAGGCCGCGAGCCCGGTCGTCAGGGCTTTCATCAGCGGCGGCGGGCCGCACACGAAAAAGTGATAGTTGTTCGACGGCAGGCGCTGCTTGAGCAGGTCCACGGTGAGCCAGCCCTGGCGCGCATAGTCCACGCCGAGCTTCTCTTCGGGGCCGGGCTGGCTCTCGGTCACGTCGTAGTGCAGCCACTCCCGGCCGGCTTCCGCGGCGCGGGCGAGGCGTTCGCGCAGGGGGTGCTCGGCGCGATTGCGCACGCCGAGGAAAAGCCAGGTCTCGCGGCGGAGGGCACGGGTCTCGTCCATGGCGATGATCATGCTGGCGAAGGGCGTGATGCCGATGCCGCCCGCGAGCAGCACGACCGGAGCATCGCCCGCCGCCGCCAGGGTGAAAGTCCCGCGCGGCGCCTCCGCCTCGACCAGGTCGCCCTCCTGCGCAAGCAGGTGAAACCAGCTCGACACCAGTCCGCCGAGGGCGCCCGGCTTGCCCGGCGCGGGGAGGACGTGCTTGATCGAGATCCGGTAGCAGTCGGCGCGCGGCGCGTCGGAGAGCGAGTAGCAGCGGCGCACCGGGCGCGCCTGGCCGGGCACGGGAATCTGGACCGTAAGGTATTGGCCTGGCTTGAAGCGCGGCAGCGGCTTGCCGTCGTGCGGCGCCAGGTAGAAGGAGCAGATCTCCCTGGCCTCGGAGGCGCGCCGGGCAATGACGAACTTGCGGTAGCCCTTGGGCTGGCGCTCCTCCTCCTCGCGCAGCGTGCGCGCCGAGCGCGCCGCCTCGATGCGCTCCCCCAGGAGCGTCAGCTCCAGGCGTTGCCGCCGCGCCTGCGCGCGCAGCCCGCTCAGGCAGGAAAGCACGAAAAGCCCGCATTTGATGAAGGCCAGGGCCAGGATCCCCGCCCCCGCCAAGAGCAAGAAACCCGGGAGGAATCGTTCCAGCATGACGGCAATCCCCGAGTGAATACCTGAGTTCGCGCCCGCGCGCCGCGCCACGGTTTTGCTGGCCGGGACCTGCGCCCGACGCTAGAATCAGTCGCTCCGACCATCCCCTGCCCGTGGACGGCTCGCTCCTCTATGTCGGACCTGCGCATCGTCATCGTCGGCGGCCCGGCGGCCGGCCGGCGCTTCGAGTTCCGCGACCAGGCCCGGATCGGCGTCGGCCGGTCCTTCGAGGCCGACGTCAGCCTCGCCGAGGACGGCGAAGTCTCCCGCGTCCACTGCGAGATCCTGCGCCTCACCGACGGCTGGCAGGTCAACGACCTCTCCAAGTTCGGCACCGCGGTCAACGGCCGACCGATCCAGGGGCCGCGCCGCCTTAATGACGGCGACCTGCTCTTCCTCGGCGCCTCGCGGCTCGAGGTCCACATCCTGCCCTCCGGGGTCACCGGCCTCCCGGCCGACGGTCAGCTTGCCTGCGTGCGCGACGGCCGGCCCGCGCCCCCGCGCTTCCTCGAGTCCGATCCCGACGGCTGGACCGGCGCGGGCTACGTCTGCCCGCCCTGCCGCAAGCTCCTGCGCAAGGGCGAGCAGCCCTTCGCGCTCTACGAACTCCTCGGGTTGATCGCCGAGACCGCCTCCAGCCGGGTCTTCGCGGCGAGCGACCGGGCGCGCCCCGGACGCCGCGTGGCGATCAAGGTGCTGCAACCCGACTTGCGGGCGGACCCGGCCACGCGCAAGCGCCGCGTGCTGCGCTTCCTCCTCGAAGCCGAGCACCTCAAACGGCTCGACCATCCGGGAATCGTGCGGCTGTACGATCTCGGCGAGGACAAGGGGCGGCTCTACATGGTGCTGGAGAGCATGCCCGGCGGCACGCTGCGCGACCTGGTCCAGCGCGAGGCCGCGCCGCTCTCGCTGCTCTGCGCCGGCCGCATCATCGTGCAGGTCCTCAGCGCGCTGGCCTACGCCCACGAGCGTACCATCATCCATCGCGACCTCAAGCCGGAAAACATCCTGCTCGACGGCGTCGAGCCCGATCCCGGCGCCAAGATCGCCGATTTCGGCCTCGCCAAGTGCCTCGAGGCGACCGGCGACCCCGGTCTCACCACCAGCGGCGAGGTCGGCGGCACCTTCGAATTCATGGCGCCGGAGCAGTACGCCGATTTCAAACGCGTCGGTCCCCCGGCGGACGTCTACTCGGCCGCGCTCACCTTCCAATACCTCTTCGCCGGGGCACGCGCGACGCGCGAGCCGGCGCCGCGGCCGCCCGGGCTCGCGCCCGAGGGCTTGCGCGCACCCTTGCCGCTGGCTGCGCTCCGGCCCGACCTGCCGTCCCGCGTCCTGGGCATCATGGAGGCGGCGAAAAACCCGGACCCGGCGCAGCGACCGACCGCCGCCGCCTTCCAGGCCCCGTTCCTCGACGTGCTCGGCGATCTCGACGCCGTCCTCAACGAGACCGCGCCGCTGCCGCCGCTGTAGGCGAGCGAGGCGAACCGGAGGTGGCGGGGCGAGCGGATTGTCACATTGTCTCATTGTCCCACTGTCTCATTAGACTCTCCGTGCCACGCGGGCGTACCGTGCCACCGATTTCCGCCGGTGATCAGGAAACCACCTCATTCGCCACCAGCACTCGACCGGGTGAGTCATGGTGGCACCGCTACGTCAATGTGACAATGGGACATTGAGACAATGTGACAATCCGCTCGCGCGGCCGGCGTCCGTCGCTACCGCACCTCCCGCCCGGCAGGCCGCACGGCCTCCGCGTCCACATGGTACGCGTGGCAGGTCAGGCAGCGGTCCCCGGCGCGTTCCGGCGTATGACACTCCAGGCACACGGCACGATCGAGCGGCAAGAAGCCGCGGATCGGCGCGTTCCCGCCCGGCGCCGCGACCCCGTGACAGCCCCCGCAATCGCGGAGTTCGAGGTGCGGCCGGTGGCTGTATCGGGTGAATCCCCGGCCCGCGCCCAGGGCGGACGCCGCGCGCCACTCCGGCCGCTCCGCGCGCGCGCCCGGATGGCAGGTCAGGCACGCCTCGCCCAGCTTGAAGATCCCCTCGCGCGGGACCGCGGGGTTCGCCGCCGACCGCGCCGCCAGCTCGATCCACGCCCG
>JACRIP010000159.1 GCA_016220045.1 Planctomycetota bacterium | reverse complement strand
CCAGGGCGTTCGAGTACGAGTACGAGTACGAGTACGAGTACGAGATACGAGGACGACCGAGGCCGTGCTGCCGCCAAGGTACGCCCGCTGCGGCGACCCAGTACTCCGCGTCACGGGGGCGGCGATCGATGGGACAAGCGCGTCGGCAATGCCGGACATGCACCCCCCGGCTGGGGCTTCCGATTGACACCCCGGCGGCGGGCGTGCTATACTCTACCTGCTCCAACCGGCGCCTGACACGCCGATCCAAGTCGGGCAAGGACTTAGGATTTACGGCTGCTCTGGGGGATATTGCAACCCGGTGAGTACCGCCCTTCCGACCCACTTCGACCTTCTCCGCTTCGCACTTGGCGGCCAGGAATTCGCCATGTTCGTCAGCCGGATCGAGGAGGTCGTGCCCGTCCCCGCGCTCACGCGCGTATTCCAGGTCCCTCCCTTCGTCACGGGGATCATGAATCTGCGCGGCCACATCGTCGGCGTGCTCGACCTCGCCAACCTGCTCGGCCTGGGCAAGATCGTCGTCGGACGACAGACGCGCATCCTGGTCGCGCGCGCGCGACCGCAACGCCGGACTGCTCGTCGATCGCATCATCGGCACGATCAACTACGATTCCCGGCGCATCGAACCGCCGCCCAGCACCACCGGCCCGGGGGACTCCTATCTCGGCGGCATCGTCCAGATCGAAGCGAGTCCCATCCCGCTCCTCGACGTCGAGAAGATCCTGTACACCGACGCGATGGCCTGATCCGCCTCCGCCCACCCCACATCCCGCCACAAGAAGGATGCATACATGGAAGACCCGAAGGAGGGCCTCCCGGTCGAGTTCCGCCGCAACCAGCTCAGCCTGACGTGGAAGTTCATGCTCCTGGTCGTCTTCAGTGTCGGCAGCGTCGACTTCATGTGGTGGCACTGGTCGCTGGGCAAGATGGACCAGCTTCAGCGGGAGCAGCAGAGCACGTTCGGCACCATTCTGGACGCGGCGCTCAACCGTCAGGCGGACAGCGAACGCATGGCCACGCGCGGCGACGCCGCCCTGAATCTCGCCGGCGGACTCCCGCGCCCCATGATGGACGGACTCTTCGACCCCAAGGAGCCGGACACGGCCGCCGACAAGGCGCTCGCCCATCTGCACTCCATCGACCGCAGCTTCGTCTTCGTCCTCGCCCTCGACGACAAGGAACGGCCCCTGGGGCCGAAAGCACAGACGCTGTGGAGCAGCCTGGACCCGCAATTGAAGACCCGGGTCGCCGCGGTCTCCGAGGCGTCCGTCATGAAGCTCAGCAACCAGCTCTGGGTCATGTACATCGCCGCCTACCGGGTTGACTGCCTGATCGTGGTCATCCCGTACGGCAACACCCCGGGCAAGCGGGACGGCCTCCTGATCGCCGGCTACGAGGGGCGCGGCACGGTCGGGAGCGGCGGCTTCGCCCGCGACCAGGCCACGCAGATCGACTGGGACAACCTGGTCACGCGCTCCGACGCCGAACGCGGCGAGGTCAAGACCAACTCGGCCGCCATGGCCGTCGCCCTCCTGGTCGCCGCGCTCCTCCTGACCTTCGGCATCACGCAATGGTTCTCCTCCCCGCTGCGCGAATTGGAGCGCACGGTCAAGGAGGTGGATCGCGAGTGGGATCTCACGCGGCGCGCGCGCGTGGTCACGCGGGACGAGATCGGCGGACTGGGCATGGTCTTCAATCACATGATCACCCGGATCTCCGACCTGGTGCAGAAGCTGCAAGAGGCCAGTCTGCAGGTCGGCTCCTCCTCCTCCGAGCTGCTCGCGGCGAGCGAGGAGATCTCGCAGGGCGCGCGCAACCAGGCCAAGCACATCGAGGACACCTCCGCCGCGGTCACCGAGCTCTCCACCAGCATCCAGCAGGTCGCCGGCAACGCGCGCAAGGCCGCCGACACGGCCCGCAAGGGCGGCGAGTCGGTCAACAAGGTCGTGGACCACATGAGCCGCATCCGCCGCACCGTGGAGGAGACCTCCGAGAAGATCAAGGAACTCGGCCGCTCCTCGAAGGAAATCGGCAAGATCGTCGGGGTCATTACCCAGATCTCGGACCAGACCTCGCTGCTCGCACTCAACGCCGCCATCGAGGCCGCCCGCGCCGGCGAGCATGGCAAGGGATTCGCCGTAGTCGCCGACGAGGTCGCCAAGCTCGCCGATCGGGTCTCGCGCTCCGCCAAGGAAATCGAGGATCTGATCACCGCGATCCGCGAAAAGACCGAGCAATCGGTGCACTCGATGGACGTCGGCACGGCCGAAGTCGAGACCGGCACCGGCCTGGTCAACGACGCCGGCCGCAACTTCCTCGAAATCGTGGACGTCGTGCAGGAAACCGCGGCCAGCGTCCAGGAGCAGGCCAAGGCCTCCGACGAGATCAGCCGCATCATCGCGGAGATCCTGGGCATCGCGAAGGATACCGTGTCCGCCACCGAAGAGGCCGTCGCGCAAGGCAACGAGTTGCGCGACCTCGCGCTCAAGCTCGAGGAGCTCGCCAAGCGCTTCAAGGTCGAACGCCGCGACAGCTAACGGCGTGGGACGGCGTTCAACGGCGTTTAACGTCGTTTAGCGGCGTCTAACGGCGTTGGACCATCTGGACGATCCGCCCCGGCGCGGGCACCCAGGGCCTCCGTGGCCTTGCGCCGGGAATGTCAGCGTTGCTACGGGCAACCCTCGTCAATCCTGGAAAAACCTCGTTGAACGCCGTTGAACGTCGTTAAACCCCGTTAAACGTCGTTGAACGCCGTTAGCCGCCATGCCACGCCTCAAAGTCGTCCTCGCCGCCGCCGACATCGAACGCATCTCCAAGCTCGTCCAGAGCCGGAGCGGGATCGATCTCCAGCCCAACCGCCCCGGGTACCTCGAAATCCGCATCAGCGAGCGCATGGAGGCCCTGGGCATCACCGAAGTCGCGGAGTACATGGAACGCCTGACCCTCGACCGGGGCGAGTTCAACCGCTTCATCGAAGCCCTCGTCATCCAGGAGACCTTCTTCTTCCGGCATAGCGGCCACTTCCGCATGCTCCGCGAAAAGGTCCTCCCCGCCGCGCTCGCCGAAGACCGCGTCCCCGCCAACCGCCGCCTCCGCGTCTGGTCCGCCGGCTGCGCCAACGGTCCCGAGCCCTACTCGATCGCCATCGAACTCCTCGACGCCATCCCCGCCGCCCGCCCCTGGCCGATCGAGGTCCTCGCCACCGACATCAGCGCCAAATCCCTCGAAGAGGCCCGCGCCGGCCGCTTCGGCGAACGCATGCTCAAGCACGTGCCCGCCGAATACCTCGCCCGCTACTTCGATCACGCCTCCGGCGCCCCCGTCGTCTCCGACCGCGTCAAGGCCCTCGTCAAGTTCCAGCAGCACAACCTCATGCAGGGCGGCTACCCGGCCGAAGTGGACGCCGTCTTCTGCCGCAATGTGCTCATCTACTTCGACGAAAAGGACCGCGAGAAGATCGTGACCGGATTCCACCTCAGCCTGCGCCGGAACGGGTTCCTCTTCCTCGGCTACTCGGAGACCCTACGGGATTTCCCGCATCTCTTCGAAACCGTCGAGCATGACGGGACCTTCGCCTACCGCAAACTCGAACGGCGCCTGCCGATCGGCGAGCCGCGGCTCAAGCGCACGACGGTCGTCCTCGACCTCCTGCGCAAGAGCCTGGAGGCCCAGGGCGCCGGCGCGAACGCCGCCGCCGACAGCGGCGCCACCGGCACCCGCTCCCGCTTCGGCGGCGCCGCCGCGCCGACCGCGTCCGCCACCGCGCCGCCGGCCGCCGCGGGGACCGCCGCCGCCATCTCCTCCAGCGGCCAGACCGCGCGCCGGCACGACGACATCCACGTCGTCGCCCTCCAGGGCGAGCTCGATGCCGAGGCCGCCAACGCCGGCGACAACCCCATGCGCACCGTATTTCAGCGCGCCCTCCAGGAGGGACCCCACCGCATCCTGATCAACCTCGACGGCGTCACGTTCCTCGACGCCGCCGGCACCGACCTCCTGCTGCGCGCCGTCAACCTCGTCAAGGACCACGGCGGTCGCGTCCGCTTCGTCGTCGCCAACCCCTCGGTCCGCCGCTGGCTCGAAAAACCCCAGTACTCCGAACTCTTCGAGATCTGCCGCTCCGAGCCCGAAGCCCGCGCGGCCTTCCTACGCGACGCTCCGATTCCCGTGCCCGGCGCCGCATCCGCCCCCCCGGCTCCGGCCCCCGCCCCTGCCCCGGGAGCTGCAGCCGCCGAACCCGGCGACAGTTCCTCCCGCCGCGACCCCGCTTCGCCCCGTTGATTTTGCCAAGGACCCTCCGCCGTGTCCGACATCCTCGACGACGATACCTCACGCAAGGCGCGCGAGCCGGAAAAGTGGGATCCTGGCGAATACCAGGAGCTCCTTTCCACCGTCGTCAATGAATGCGAGGAGAACCTCGACCACCTCGCGCGCAACCTGCTCAAGCTCGAGAAGACCACGGACCGCGAGACCATCGACTCGCTCTTCCGCGCCGCCCACAACCTCAAGGGGCTCTCCAAGGTCATCGTGATCGACAAGCTGAATCTGATCGCGCGGGAGATGGAGAACCTCCTGGAATCGATCCGCCAGGGTCAGCGCAAGCCCACGCCCGAGCTGATCGACGTCCTGCTCGAAGCCACCGACGTCGTGCGCTCCGACATCCTGCCCTGCCTGTCGGAATTGCGGGTGATCGAGAAGGACATTACGGCGATCCTGGAGAAGCTGGTCCTGCAGCGGCGCGCGGGTCCGGTGCTGCAGCCGCGCCAGCCCGCGGCGTTGCGCGACCTCGCGCCGGCAGCGGCCGCCCCGGAGGCGAGCGTACCGACCGCCGCCGCCATTCCCGCCGACCTCCCGGTGGCGGAGCCGGCGCTCGAGTACGCAGCGGACGCGCCGTCCCCCTCTCCCGCCGCACCTGTCGCCCGAAGCGCGGAGCGCGAAGGGGGAGCGGGGGAGGTTCGGGGAGCGGGCAGGTCCGAACCACCCACGCCTCCCGCACGCGCCTCGTCCCCCTCCCCCGCCGCACCCGCGCCGTCCCCCTCCCCCGCCGCAGCGGGGGAGGGTCGGGGAGAGGGCAGGTCCGAGCCACTCCGTGCCCCCGCTTCCCCGCCGCCCCCCGCCCCCGCCCTTGCCGTCCCGCCGCCCGCGGCCAATCATGCCGCCCTCGAGGCCGCCGCCGACAAGTCGGCCGGACCCGACCAGTCCCAGCGCGTCGCCCTCAGCAAGCTCGACAAACTCATGGACCTGGTCAGCGAGCTCGTCATCGGCAAGATCCGCTACGAACAGCATGTCACCAACCTGCGCTCCCTTTCCGCCGAGCTCCGGCGCTGCCGCCGCCGCCTGCGCACCGCCACCTCCGCGCGGCCGACCATCGACTTCCTGCGCTCGCTCGCGCTCGACATGGACCGCCTGATCTGGCAGGTCTCCCTGCGCGAGGAATCCTCCGGCCGCTGGGAAACCGTCCGCTCGGGCATGGAGTCGCTCATCACCGGCTACCACCAGCACCAGGTGGAAGGCTACGATCGCCGCCGCGACACGCTCGACGGCATGGTGGACGAGCTCGACCGCATCGAACGCGTCTACGACGAGCTCGTGAAGGAACTGCTCGACTCCACCGACCAGCTCGGACTGCTGACCAACGAGCTGCAGGAAAACGTGATGAAGATCCGCATGGTCCCGGTCGCGCAGGTCTTCAACAAGTTCCCGCGCATGGTGCGCGAGATTTCGCGCACGCTCGGCAAACGCGTCAACCTGAGCGTCGCGGGCGAGTCCACCGAACTCGACAAGATGCTCGTGGAGCAGGTCGGCGAGCCGCTCATGCACATCATCCGCAACGCCATCGACCACGGCATCGAGTCCCCGGCCGAGCGCGCGGCCGCCGCCAAGCCGGAAGAGGGCAACCTCACGCTGCGCGCCTACCACAAAAGCAGCCAGATCTACATCGAAGTCTCGGACGACGGTCGCGGCATCGACCCCGCCGGCCTGCGCAAGGCCGCCGTCGCCAAGGGCTTCTTTACCGAGGCCGAAGTCGGCCACCTGACCGATCCCCAGGTGATGGACCTGATCTTCTTCCCCGGCTTCTCGACCGCCAAGCAGGTCACCGACGTCTCCGGCCGCGGCGTCGGCCTCGACGTGGTCTAGCAGTCGGTCGGCGACATGAAGGGCTCGATCACGGTCGAGTCCACGCCCGGCTGGGGCACCCTCTTCCAGATCCGCCTGCCGCTCACCCTCGCCATCATCGACGTGATCCTGATCACCAAGAACAATGAGGTATTCGCCGTACCCCTGACCTCGATCCAGGAGATGTTCTCGATCCGGCCGACCGAGATCCGGCGTATCGGCACCCGCGAGATGATCTCGCTGCGCGAGCAGACCATTCCGCTCCTGCGCCTCGACGAGGTCCTCGGCCTGGAAGGCACCTCCTGGGAGGACCAGGAAACCCTGCCCTGCCTGGTCGTCGGCGTGGGCGAAAAGCGCGCCTGCATCATGGTCGACCGCCAGCTCGGCAAGCAGGCGGTGGTCATCAAGTCCCTGGGCTCCCTGCTCCACGACGTGCGCTTCGCCCTCGGCTCCACGATCCTGGGCAACGGCCGCGTCATTCTCATCCTCGACCCGCAGGAACTGATCGAGTCGGCCAGCGCCGCCCTCCCCGGCCAGATCCTCGCGCGCGCCGCCGAGGCGCGCCTGCGCTCGCCCGCGCCCGCCGCGCCCGCCGAAGACGCGCCGCGCCCGGTCTCCATCCTGCTCTGCGAGGATACCCGCTCCATCCGCATCAAGATGGTCCAGTACCTCACCGAAGCCGGCTACCGCATCGTCGAGGCGCCGGACGGCCAGGCCGGACTCGAGGCGGCGCAACGCGAGGTCTTCGACCTCGTCTCCACCGACATCATGATGCCCCGCATGGACGGGTACGAACTCACCCGCGCCCTGCGCCGACTGCCCTCCTACCGCAGCGTGCCCATCGTCATGGTCACGACCAAGGGCGAAAAGATGGACAAGATCCGCGGCTTCGATGCCGGCGCCGACGACTACGTCACCAAGCCCTTCGATCGCGATACCCTGCTCGCCGCAGTGCGCAACAACTTGAAGGGGCGGATCACGCCATGAAGGCCTGCAAAGTCCTGCTCTCGAACATCCCGCCCACGGTCGCCGAGTACCTCGTCATGGTGCTCAAATACAAGGACGGCTTCGAGCTCATCCCGAACGCCGCGCCCCTCTCCCACCTCGAGACCGCCGTCCGCGACCTCCACCCCGACCTCGTCATCCTCGGCGTCGAGACCTCCGCCCACGAGGCCAAACAGGCCATCGGCGGCATCATGAGCAAGACTCCCACTCCCGTCCTCCTCTTTTCCGATATCTCCAAGACCGGCCCCGAGCCCGTCATCGACGCCCTCGCCGAGGGCGCCGTCGATTTCGTCGACCGCTGCTCCTACTCCCCCGAAAACGGCATCCTCCCCAACAAGGAAGTCTTCCTCGAGAAAATCGAGCTCGCGCGCGAGAGCCGCGCCGGCGCCGCCTTTAGCGACTCCTCCTCGACCCGCATCCGCCAGTCCCGCCCCAAGTTCAAAAAAAATATCGTGACCGTCGCGATCGGCGTCTCTCTCGGCGGGCCGTCCGCGCTGCAGCGCGTCCTGCCCCGCCTCCCCAAGGAGATCGGCGCCGCCATCCTCATCGTCCAGCACATGCCCCCCAAGTTCACCGGCGCCCTCGCCGACCGCCTCAACCAGATCTCCGCCATCACGGTCAAGGAGGCGCGCGAGCACGACACCATCGCCCCGGGTCTCGCCCTGCTCGCCCCCGGCGGGTTCCACATGGAGGTCTCCCCCTCCGGCCTCATCCACATGGTCGAACCCGAGGCGGGCGCGCGCTTCATCCCGTCCATCGACCGCACCTTCCTTTCCCTCGCCAAGCACTTCGGCCGCAACTGCATCGGCGTCATCCTCACCGGCATGGGCAAGGACGGCGTCCTCGGCATCCGCCAGATCAAGGAGGCCGGCGGTCGCACCATCGCCCAGGACGAAGCCACCTCCCTCATCTTCGGCATGCCCAAAGCCGCCATCGAACTCGGGACCATCGACCGCGTCCTCCCCCTCGACGCCGTCGCCGACGAGATCGTCGCCGAAGTCAAGAAGCTCGAGAAATCTCTCAGGTGATTACCCCATGAGGAACGCCTCCCCGACCGACGACCCGGTCGTCCAGCTCGTCACGTTCTTCGTGGGCGACATGAAGCTGGGCGTCAACGCGCTCGCCGTCGAGCGCGTCATCCTGCCCGAGGAGATGGTGAGTCTCCCCCAGTCCCCGAAGTACCTGCAGGGCATCCTCAAGCTCGAGGGCCGCATCCTGCCCGTGGTCAGCCTGCGCAAACGCTTCGGCCTCCCGCCCTCGGAAGACACCGCGCACGAGCGCATCATCATCGTCGGCTTCGAGCAGGGACGCGTCGGCTTCCTGGTGGACCGCGTGGACCTGCTCGCCAAGGTGCCCTTCTCCCGCATCGAGAGCGCGCCGAGCCAGATCCGCGGCATCGACGCGGGCTACCTCGAGGGGGTCGCCGACCTCGCGGGCCGCCTCGTGCTCCTGATCGACCTCGCCCGCATCCTTTCGCGCGAGGAGCGCACCCAGATCGTGCCCATGCCTACAGAAGGTCCCTGATCCACAAGCGGCGCCGGGCCCGGGCGGACGCCGGGGTCCGCCCTCGGGGTGGCCGCCGGCGAAGAAGGCGCGGGGGGTTCCCGGCCGTTCCTACGGGTCCATGAAGAGGTCCGTCCCATGACGATCACGCATCCGGTTTTCGCCCGAGCCGGGTCCCGCCTCGGCGCGCTCCCGGCGCGCGCGCGCCGGCTCGCGACCGCGGCGGCGGCCGCCCTCCTCCTCGCCCTGCCGCTGCCGGCCGCGGCCGACACCATCCTGCTCAAGGACGGCCGCAAGCTCGAAGGCAAGATGACGGACCAGGGCACGCACGTCGAGATGAAGACCAAGGACGGCGTGGTGCGGATCGACAAGAAGGAGATTGCGGAGATCGAGGTGTCGGGCACGCCCGGCGACGGGGATGCGGCCGCGGCGGCGCCGGGGCCGCAGGCGGACGCCGCCGGGGACAAGCCGCCGGCGGGTCGGCCGGCTCCGGTGTCGATGGGGAAGGTGAACGAGCTGCGCGACCGCCTGCGGGCGAAGGAAGACGGCGAGAGGATTGCCGCGGCGACCGAAGCGGGGCAGCTCGGGGCGCACGCGCTGATCCCGGACCTGGTCAAGCTCCTGCAGGGCGCGCCGGCGGCCGGGCTGGCGGCGGCCTGTCGCCATGCGCTGGTGCGGCTGGACCCGAAGAAGACGGTGCCCGAGCTGGCGAAGGCGCTGAAGCCTTCGCCGTCGGCGGCGCTGCTCGAGGCGGCGATTCCGCTCTGCGCGGCGGCGCGCAGCAAGGAATCCGCGGAAGTTCTGGGGCAGATCTGGATGCTCAAGATGGGTACGGCCTCGGACCAGGCGCGCGCGGCGCTGCTCGCGATGCGCGGCCCGGCGCTCCTGATGGTCGCGGCCAACCTGGCGCGGCTCGACATGGGGAACTTCGACCTGGTCGAGCGGCGCCGCCCGCTGATCGCCTTTCTGAAGGACTGTCCGAGCCGGGAGAAGCCGGTGATCGCCGCGCTCACGCGCAATCTCAGTTCGACGAACTTCGGTTGTGGGCTGCAGGCGGAAGCGGCCGAGGCGTTGGTGGCGATCGGCTCGCCGACGATTCCGTACCTGCTTCCGCTGCTGCAGAACGGGGACAGCATGGCGGCGCCCAAGGCGCAGGAGGTGCTGACCAAGCTCACCGGGCAGACCTATCACCAGCGGGACATGGCCTCGTGGGGCAAGTGGTTCAACGCGAACAAGAAGCGCCTGGAAGACGAGGACAAGGTGAAGGCGGCGGAGGAGAAGGCGAAGGAGGATGCGGCGGCGCGGGCGGCGGAAGCGCTGCGGGCCGGTGGCGCGCCGGCGGGTGCTGCGCCGGGGGGTGCGGGCGGCGGAGACGCCGGCAAGTAGCCGCGGCGCGCGCCGTCGTACGGCGATCACCTGGCACCCAAACCCAAGCCTCCCGCCCTGGCCGCGGATGATCAGGTTCGCGCGCCCATCTCGTTCGTAGTTCCGCCTTCAGCGGCTGTCGCAAGAGTCTCGCGCCGGGCCACCCCGGGGCGGACACAGGGTTCCGCCCCTACCACAACCCGTGGTTTGGCGTAGGGGCGGACCCCTGTGTCCGCCCCGCCCGCTCACCGATTCCGCCCTTCCGGCACCTTTTACGACAGCCTCTTCAGGCGGAGTCGCCGGCCGTCTGCCTTCCGCGGCAAGCAGCGATCCGTGGCCCTTCGGTGCCGGCGAGGACGCCTGCACCACAAGTGCCGGAGACCTTACGAACGAACTATGATGAGCGCGGCGCCCTCGTGGCGCAGGCCTTCCGGCCTGCGCCGCGCGGGGTGCGGGGTGGGCATGCGGCGGGTGCCGCGCCCAGCCGGCCGACCGCCGGTCGAATGGTCCACCAAGCCTCGGGGATCAACCGGGTCAGATGGCGGGCGCTGCGGCTAGGAGCCGAGCCGCGGCCGGCGACGACCGCCCTGGCCCGCCGGAGTTCCTCAGCTACCTCCGACGACCCGCTCTTCTTCCTCCTCGCCGCCCTGCCGATCCTCACCGGATCCGTGTGTTTCCTGCAGGACCGTAGCGGCGGCACCGCGCCGCCCGAGCTACCGCTGAGCGGACGCGCCGCCCCCGGCGGCGAGCGCGATTCGCCGCTGTACGACCACGGGCCCCGGGTGTCCGACGCCGCGGCCGGTCGCGGATCGCCAGACCGCACCCGCGCGCGCGCCCTACCGACTAATTCACACGATCCTAACATGCCTATTGCGCCGCGAATTCGGCTGCGCTAGAATCCCGGTCGGCCCGGCAGCGGCCCGGTGGACCCGCACCCCCGACGGCAATGGAAACTCAGTTCTCCAACGGCCCCAAGTGCGTCTTCAGTGCGGTCCGATCTCGGAGCAGCAGCGCATGGCGGCATCCCGCGTCCTGGTGGTCGACGACAACCCGGTCACCCGCGGGGTCATCCGCGAAATCCTGGAGCCCGAGGGTCACCAAGTCGAGGAGTCGGCCACCGGCGAGGCGGCTCTGGAGAGCTTGCTCACCCGGCCGGTAGACCTCGTGATTCATGACCTGCGGCTCCCCGACACCGACGGCTTCACGCTCTTCGATCGGATACGGTTATTACCTCATGGAACGACCGTGCCCGTGATCCTGGCCACCGGCGACGACTCGATCCCGGAAACGCCCCAGTTCGCCGCCCGGGCATTCGCCGACTTCCTGCTGAAACCGATCGAGCCTGGCACCCTGCTCGAAGTCGTGCAGGCGCACCTGCCGGTCGCACCGCCGGAGCGGCGCCGCGGACGCGGGCGCCGGCTCCTCGTGGTGGACGACAACGCCACGAATCTGCGGCTCGCTACGCTCTACTTCCGGCAGGTCGGGTTCCAGGTCGCGACGGCGTGCAGCGGGGCGCAGGCCCTGGCGGAGGCCCGCCGGCGCCCGCCCGATCTGATCCTGAGCGACGTGGTCATGCCCGAGTCCGACGGCTTCTGGCTGTGCGCCGAGGTCCGGAAGGATCCGGCCCTGCAGGGGACTCCGCTCGTGCTCGCCTCGGCGATGGCCCCCGAGGAGGCGGACCGCCAACGCGCGCGGGCGGCGGGTGCAAACGTTCTGGTCTCCCGGCTGGAAGGGTACCGGTCCGTTTCACAGGCGGTGTCTGCGGCCCTGGGCGACGTCGCCCCGGTCCCCGGGATGGCCCGGGAAGAGCCGGCCGGCGGTGCGACGACGCAGCGGGCGACGTCGGCACCGCCGGGCCCCGTGGATCAACTGTCCGAGCTGATGCGCCGCATGGCGCGCCAGTCCACGGAGCTCAACCTGTTCGCGTGGGTCGCCTCCACGCTCTCGCACCAGCCTGCCGAAGAAATGCGGGGCGATGACATCCTCCATCTCGCTCTGAGTGCGCTCGGGGAGTCGGTCGGAGCGCTGCTGCTGGCGCGCCCGGACGGCCATTGGGGCGCGTACACCCTGCCCGCGCAGGATGCGGTGCTCGCGGGCGCGATCCAGCGCCTGGCTGACGATCCGGAGGGTCTGCGGCGACGGGTCGCGGCCGGCGCGGTGGAGACCGTGCCCGGGAGAGAGGTGGAGTCGACTCCGCACTCCGAGCTGCTGCGCGGTCTCGACGCCGCGGAGGCGGCCCTGATCCCCATCGTCGCCCGCGGACAGGGCCTGGGCCTGCTCGCGATCGGCCTCGGGCGCACACCCGAGACCCGCGACCGCCGCCTGCGCATCGCCCGCAGCCTCGCGGCCCAGATCGCGCTCAGCCTCGAGCTGGCCCGCACCATGGGTTCGCTCGCGCGCTCGGAGAACCGGTACCGCAGCCTGGTCGAAGCGGCTACGGACGCCATTGTCTCGGCCGACGCGGAGGGCCGCATCATCCTGTGGAACGCGAAGGCGCAGCGGCTGTTCGGACACAGCGCCGACGCGATCCTGGGCCGGTCCCTCACCTCCCTCATGCCGGACCGGAGCCAGGCCGCGCATATCGCGGGCTTGGCACGCGTCGCGGCGGGCGGGGTTCCGAGTCTGATCGGCCGCGTGGTCGAGGTCGAGGCCCGCGCGCAGGACGGCCGCGAGTTTCCCATCGAGCTCGCGCTCTCGATGACCGGCGAAGGCCCAGAGCGCGTCTTCACCGCGGTGATTCGCGATGTGGCGTCGCGCAAGGCGCTCGAGCGCCGGCTCGATCTCCAGCGGGACGTCGCCCACATCCTCGCGGAATCCGGCGCGGAAACCGAGGTCCTCTCCCGCGTCCTCGAGGCGATCTGCACACGCATGGGTTGGCAGGTCGCCGGACTCTGGTCGTACGACGAGCAGAATCGCGTCCTGGGACTCGCCCTCCTGTGGACCCCGCCGGCGCCCGCGTGGCACGCCTTCGCGCACGCCTCGAAAGCCCTGGTCTTCTCACCGGGGCTCGGGGTCCCCGGCAGGGTCTTGAGCGAGGACCGCACCACGTGGATTCCTGATGTACGGGAATGTACGTACTATCTCCGACGACACCACGCCCGCGACGCCGGACTGTCGGGGACCCTGGCGGTTCCGGTGCGCGCCGGCGGGGCGGTCATCGCCGTCCTGGACTTCCTGGCCACGAGCCTGCCGTGTCCCGACGACGACCTGCGGCGCGTGTTCGAGTCCATCGGCGCGCTGGTCGGGCAATTCCTGCAGCGCAAGCGCGCCGAAAACGAGCTCCGGCAGGCACAGTTCGCCCTGGACCGGGCCGGCGACGCCATCTTCTGGCTCGCCCCCGACGGACGCATCCTGTACGTGAACGAGCGCGCAGTCGAACTGGCCGGACGCAGCCTCGAGGAGCTGCTGACCCTGCGCATTCCCGACATCGATCCGAACTGGCCGGACGAGAAATGGCCGGAGATCCGCGCGCGCGTGCAGGCGGCCGGCGCTCTGACCTTTGAGAGCACCCTTGCCCGCAAGGACGGAACGCGCACCCCGATCGAGGTCTCCTGCAAACACCTGCGCTTCGGCGCGACCGAATTCTTCTGCGCCTTCGTGCGTGACCTCACCGGGCGCCGTGCGCTGGAAGACCAGCTCCGGCAGTCGCAGAAGATGGAGGCCCTCGGGCTGCTGGCCGGCGGCGTCGCCCACGACTTCAACAACCTGTTGAGCGCGATCATCGGGTTTGCTGATCTGCTGACGCTGCGCCTTGCGAGCGATCCCAAGGGGATGGAGTACGCGCGCCTCATCCAGCAGGCGGGCGAGAGCGCGAGCACACTCACCCAACAGCTGCTGGCCTTCGGGCGCAAGCAGGTGCGGTCGCCGCAGGTCCTGAATCCGGGTCATGTGGCCGCCTCCATGTCGAAGCTCCTGGTGCGCACCATCGGCGAGCACATCCAGGTCACGGTCGCTCAGCAGGGGTCGTGCGGCGAGATCCGAGCGGACCGTGGCCAGCTCGAGCAGGTCCTGCTCAACCTCTCCGTCAACGCGCGGGACGCGATGGGAGAGGCGGGGTCCCTGACGATCGAGACCCGGAATCGCGACCTGGTGCCCGGCGTCGCGCCTCCGGTCGAGGGCATGCCGCCGGGCCCGTACGTGGAACTGTCAGCGACCGACACGGGCTGCGGCATGGACGAGCGGCTCCTGGCGCGCATTTTCGAGCCATTCTTCACCACGAAGGAGCCGGGCAAGGGGACCGGGCTCGGGCTCGCGATGGTCTACGGCATCGTCAAGCAGAACGAAGGTTTCATCGCGGTTCGCAGTCGTCCGGGCGAGGGTTCGTGCTTCCGGCTCTTCTTTCCGCGCGTGGCGGGGGTCGCGGAGATCGGCTCTGTCACGGCCGATCCGAGCAGCTCCAGTGCCGGAAAGGAGACCATCCTGGTAGTCGATGACGAGCGCCTCGTGCGGTGCATTGCCGCGGAGTCTCTGCGGCGCGCGGGGTACACGGTCCTGGAGTGCTCCGGCCCGCAGCACGCCCTGCAGGTCGCGCTCGACCATCCCGAGTCGATTCAGCTTCTGCTCACGGACGTTGTCATGCCGGGGATGACCGGAACGCAACTCGCCCAGGAGCTGCAGCGAACGCGAAACGATCTACGCGTGCTCTACATGTCTGGCTACGTCGATCGGGGAATCGTCACCGGGGGTGAGGTCGCGGCCGGCATCGAATTCCTGCAGAAACCGTTCACCGCCTCCTCCCTCTGCCGTCGCGTACGGGAGATACTGGATAGCCAGCCCAAGCCGCCTTGAGACCCTGGGACGTCCGAACCCACGCCAGCGCGTACCCGCTTGGTGTCCCGTCTACAATCCCCCCGCTTGGCGTAGGGGCGGACACCTGTGTCCGGCCCCCCCTGCCAGGCCCGGTTGCGGCGCCGGGGCGGACACGGGGGGCCGCCCCTATGTCCAGCGAGGAACTCTTCCGATACCCGTAGACGGGACACGAGTCCTCTCCCCACCCGCGCCGGCGGCGCGCCCCCCCCCCCTCCGCGCCCCCTACTCCTCCTCGCCCGTTTCACCGTCCGCGCCGCCGCCCTCCGCATCCACCTGCGCCGCGGCATCCACCTTCCCCGCCGCGCCCGCGTTCCCCTCCGCGCCCCCCTTGGCGTCCACCCCCGCGTCCGCCTTCCCCTCCCCCCCCGCGCCGGCCACGCCGTCCGCCGCCGCCGCCTCCTCCCCCTCCGCCGCCGGCTTCTTCACCAGCGACTCCACCAGCTTCACCATCCGGATCGAGCCCGCGATCGACTCGTCGTAGACGAACTCCAGATCCGGCATGTACCGCAGCAGCACGTGCTTCTTCAGCCCCGCCTGGATGTGCCGCTTGGCGTGGATCAGCCCCCAGATCACCCGCCGCCGCTCCTTGTCGTCCCCCAGGACCGAAATGAAAACCTTCGCCCGCTTCAGGTCCGGCGCCGGATCGACGCGCGTCACCGTCACGTTCTTGATGCGCGGATCCGTCAACTCGTACGGAATGATCGCCGACAGCGCCCGCTGCAGCTCACGCGCGATCTTCTCCGCCCGCCGCGAGGGTCCCGGTCGTTCCATCCGCCCCCTACTTCGTCAGCTTGCGCGCCACGGTCTGGATCGCGAAGGTCTCCAGCACGTCCCCGCGCTGCACGTCGTCGTGGCCGTCGAGCTTGATGCCGCACTCGAAGCCCTCGGCAACCTCCTTCACGTCGTCCTTCACGCGCTTCAGCGACCCCAGCTTCCCTTCCCACAGCACCTTGCCGTCCCGCTTCACCCGCACCGAGTTCGAGCGCTCCACCTTCCCGTCCGCCACCATGCAGCCCGCGACGTTGCCGATGCGCGAGATCCGGAACACCTCCTTCACCATCGCATGCCCCGTCACCACCTCGATCTTCTCCGGCTCCAGCAGCCCTTCGCACGCCGCATGCAGGTCCTCGATGATCTTGTAGATCACCTCGTACATCCGCACGTCTACACCCTTCACCTGGGTCAGCGCGCGCACCTGCTCGTCCATCCCGACGTGGAACCCGATGACGATCGCGTCCGAAGCGTCGGCCAGCAGCACGTCCGACTCGCCGACGTTGCCGATCGCGTTGTGGATCAGCCGTACTTTCACCTCGCTCGTGCCGATGCTCCCGAGCTGGTGGCTGAGCACCTCCAGCGAACCCTTGACGTCCGCCTTCAGGATGATGCGCAGCTCCTTGACCTTGCCGCCCTCGATCTGCGAGAACAGGTTCTCGAGCGTGACGTGCCGGCGCTCCAGCATCTGGGTCTCGCGCGACTTGCGCTCGCGCCCTTCGGCGACCTCGCGCGCGGTGGCGAGATCCTTGACCACGAAGAACCGGTCGCCCGCGTCCGGCAGCGTGTTCAGGCCCGAAATCTCGACCGGGGTCGACGGCCCGGCCTCCTCCAGGAGGGTCCCCTGATCGTCGATCAGGTCGCGCACCTTGCCGAAGGCGCGGCCGCAGACGAACTGGTCGCTCTTGTGCAGCGTGCCGTTCTGGACCAGGACGTGCGCGACGTTGCCGCGGCCTTCGCTCTGCCGCGCCTCGAGCACGACTCCGGTGGCGAGCCGGCTCGGGTTGGCCTTGAGCTCCAGCATGTCGGCCTCGAGCACGATCATTTCGAGCAGGTGCTCGATGCCCTGGCCGGTGAGCGCGCTCACCTCGCAGATCACGGTGCCGCCGCCCCACTCGTCGGAAATCAGCCCCAGGGTCGCGAGCTGGTGCTTGACGCGGTCCGCCTTGGCGCCGGGCTTGTCGATCTTGTTCATCGCCACCAGCACCTTCGCGCCCGCCGCCTTCGCGTGGCTGTAGGCCTCTTCGGTCTGCGGCATCACGCCGTCGTCGGCCGCCACCACCAGGATCGCCAGGTCGGTGACGTTCGCGCCGCGCGCGCGCATCTTGGTGAAGGCCTCGTGGCCGGGCGTGTCGAGGAAGACGATCGGCTTGCCTTCCTTGGTCTTGATGCGGTAGGCGCCGATGTGCTGGGTGATGCCGCCGGCCTCGCCCGCGGCGACGTTCGCGCTGCGGATGCGATCGAGCAGCGAGGTCTTGCCGTGGTCGACGTGGCCCAGGATGGTGACCACCGGGGCGCGCGTGGAGAGGTCTTCGGCCTTGTCCTGCTGCGCCTCCGCCT
>JACRIP010000171.1 GCA_016220045.1 Planctomycetota bacterium | reverse complement strand
GCACAACGGCAGCTCGCTCTTCACCGGCGACGCCGGGCAGGGCGAGAGCAACATCCGCCGCTGGCTGATCGAGAACGACTGGCTCGAGGCCATCGTCGCGCTGCCGCTCAACCTCTTCTACAACACCGGCATCGCCACCTACATCTGGGTGCTGTCCAACCGGAAACCCGCGCACCGCAAGGGCAAGGTCCAGCTCATCGACGCGACCCAGTGGTTCAAGCCGTTGCGCAAAAACCTCGGCAAGAAGAACTGCGAACTCGCGCCCGAGGATCTCGAGCGCATCAGCCGCACCTTCCTCGACTTCAAGGATACGCCCGAGTCCAAGATCTTCCCCAATGCCGCCTTCGGCTACTGGAAGGTCACGGTCGAACGTCCGCTGCGCCTGCACAGCCGGCTCGCGCTCAAGGCCATCGAGCCGCTGCGCTTCGCCTCCGGTGACGAAGACCTGCGCGCCGCCCTCTACGAGGAGTTCGGCGACGACCTGTTCACGAAGTTCGCCCCGATCTCGACGGCGGTGGAGCAGCGCCTTGCCGCCTGGGTCGACGACGAGGACGCGGGCGACGACGAGGAGGGCGGCGCCCCGAAGCAGGGGCTGCCCGAGAAGAAAAAAAAGAAGCTGCTCGACCCCAAGACCTGGGAGCGCGACGGGCGCCTCGTCGATGTCGCCACGAAGCTGCGCGCGGCGCTGGGCGACCAGCTTTTCGAGGACCACAACCTCTTCCGCGACCGGGTCGAGGCGGCGCTCAAGCAGGCCGACATCAAGCTCGCCGCCGCCGACCTGAAGCAGCTTCTCAAGGCGGTGAGCCAGCGCGTCGAGACCGCGCCGCCGGTCGTCGCCAAGGTGCACAAGCCGGGCAAGGCCAAGGCCGACCCGTTGCGCGGACGGTTCGCGGCGACCGTGGACGGCAAGCCCGCGATCGTCGAGTACGAGCCCGACCCGGACCTGCGCGACACCGAGCAGGTGCCGCTGCTCGAAGAGGGCGGCCCCGGGAACGATGGAATTGCGGCCTTCATCCGCCGCGAGGTGCTCCCGTACACGCCCGATGCGTGGATCAAGGAGGAGGCCACCAAGATCGGCTACGAGGTGAGCTTCACGCGGCACTTCTACAAGCCGCAGCCGCTGCGCACGCTGGGGGAGATCAGCGCCGACATCCTCGCCATCGAGAAGGAAGCCGAGGGGCTGCTGGATGGGCTGTTGAAGGAGGGTCGGTGATGAAGAAGAAAGCCGGCCGTTCGGCCAAGAGGTCCGGGCCCATCGCACTGCAGCCAGAGGAGCGCAAGCAACGCAGCCTGACCGCCGGGACGGAAACGCCCGCAGTCGTCGATGCGGCGGGCCTCCTCATGGACTTGCGCCGGCTCATCGAGTCCGCCCGCCAGCGGATTGCCACGGTCGCCTACTCCACCCAGACCTTGCTCTGTTGGCACCTGGGGCGACGCCTCTTGCATGAGAATCTCCAAGGCGGCCGGGCCGCGTATGGAAAGCAGATTCTCGTGACGGTGTCGCGAGAATTGACAGAGGATTTTGGGCAGGGCTTCAGCTACTCTGCGCTCACCCGCATGGTCCGTTTCGCGGAATGGCTGGAGGACGAGCAAATTGTTGTGACACTGTCGCAACAATTGAGCTGGTCACATTTTCATGCGCTCCTGCCCCTGAAAGACCCTCTCGCCCGCGACTTCTACGCGGAGATGTGCCGCCTCGAGCGTTGGAACGTGCGCACGCTGCGGCAGAAGATCGGCGGGATGTTGTTCCAGCGCACCGCGCTGTCGAGAAAACCGGAAGCCGTCATCGCGGCGGAGATCGCCAAGCTCCGTGACGGTCAGATGAGCCCCGACCTTGTCTTCCGCGACCCCTACCTGCTCGATCTGCTCGGCTTGAAGGGCGCCTACAGCGAGCACGACCTCGAGAGCGCCATCCTGCGTGAGATCGAAGGCATACTGCTGGAGTTGGGCTCCGGCTTCGCCTTCGTCGCCCGCCAGAAACGCATGAGCGTGGGCAAGGACGACTTTCACCTCGACCTGCTCTTCTTCCACCGCCACCTGCGCAGACTCGTTGCCGTCGAGCTGAAGCTCGAGTCCTTCCAGCCCGCCCACGTCGGCCAGATGGAACTGTACCTGCGCTGGCTGGACAAGCACGAGCGCGCTCCCGGCGAGGAAGCCCCGATCGGACTGATCCTGTGCGCCTCCGCCGATGCCGAGCAGGTGGAGCTGCTCGAGCTCGGCGCCAAGTCCATCCGCGTCAGCGAGTACCTCCCGGAGCTGCCGCCGTTGCCGCTGCTCCGCGCCCGGCTGCACCAGGCCATCGAACATGCGCGGGAGCAGGCCGCTAGACGGCTCCCAGGGTCAGGGGAGAAGCGATGAGGGATGACGCCATGCAAGCGATCCGCGCCCTCGCGCGCAGGATGCGGGACCTCCAGCGGCAGGCGGCGCGGCAGTACCAGCCGGTTGTCGATGACATCCTGCGGACCCGATCCCGCGACGCGCAGCACATTGAGCATACGCTTGGTGGCCTGCTCGACTTCTGCGGCCACGAACCCGTGCTGCGCCTGTTCAAGAAGCTCTGTCGCCACTATTGGGCCATCGACCCCGCCGCCACCGCTTTCTACATCAACGCCTACCGCGAATACTGGGATATCGACGAAGCGGGAAGCCGGCCGTGACCGCGGTAGCCAGAGGCAGGGAAGCTGCCACAACGGTTCAACCGTAGAGAGCTCCTGACCTCGGACCAGAGCAGACAGGCCGGGACGCACCCGCATCCCCCTGCGCACCGACCGGCCGCCGCACTTCATTCGGAAGGAGATAACCGATGGCCGCTCCGTCTTCGCTCAAGGCCGTCGTGGCGGCACTCGCCGGCAACACCTTCGTCACGGCAATCAAGTTCGGGGCCTTCGCCCTCTCCGGATCGGGGGCCATGCTCTCCGAGGCGATCCACAGCGCGGCGGACACGGGAAACCAACTGCTCCTGTTCATCGGGCTGCGACGGGGCGCCCGTCCCGCCGACGATGAATTCCACTACGGCTACGGGGGCGAACGCTTCGTCTTCGGCATCCTCTCGGCGGCGGGCATCTTCTTCATCGGCTGCGGCGTGACCGTTTACCACGGCATCCAATCGCTGCTGCATCCGCACCCGCCCCACGTCAATTGGGTGACCTTCGCCGTGCTGGGGCTCTCCCTGCTCATCGAGGGCGGAGTCCTGCTGTTCGCCGTGCGGGAAGTACGCCGGGCGGCTGATGGTGCGCCGTTTTTGCGGTTCGTGCGCGAGCGCGCCGATCCCGCCGCCGTTGCCATCCTGCTGGAGGACGGCGCCGCCGTGCTGGGACTCGGGCTGGCCACCTGCGGCATCACCCTGACGTGGAGCACGAGCCTGACGGTGTTCGACGCGGCCGCGTCGATCCTCGTGGGCGTGCTCCTCGGGCTGGTAGCGCTCTACCTGGTGGCGGCCAACCGGGCGCTCCTGCTGGGCCGCGCCGTGCCCGACGAAGTCCAGGAGCGCTTCGTGCGGATCCTCAGCGCGCATCCGGGCATCCGCAGCGTGCATGACGTGAAGACGCGGCAGCTCACGCCGGAGGTCTACAAGTTCAAGGCGGAGATCAGCCTGGACGAACGCGCAGTGTGCGCGGCGCTGGATGGAGCGCTGCCGCCGAGCATCGCGGGCGCGGAGCGGGCACGCACGCTGGAGCTGCTGTCCCGGCGCGCCCTGAACTTCCTGTGCGACGAGGTCGACGCGTTGGAACGCGCGGTGCGGACCGAAATCCCCCAGGCCCGCCACATCGACCTGGAATTCGACCGCGCCGGCGAAGGCGACGCCGTCCCTGCGGCCGGCCACCGCGTTCGGTAGGGGCGGCCCCCTGTGTCCGCCCCGGCGCGGCCCGGCCGGGAGCTTTTGCGACCGCCTCTCCAGGCGGAGCCTACGCCGTATGCGGAGTGCAACGAGTCGGGCTCGACGTGGCTTGGCGTTGTCCCTGCAAAAGCGGGAAGTGCGGAACCTCCGCATGGTCATGCTGTCACATACACCTCAGGCCGCACCCACGGAGAGCACGATGGGCGAAAAACAAAGCAAGGCCAAGCCCAATGCGGGCAGGCGCCCGGCGCGCGTCGTCCACGGGGAACCCGCCGCGACCCGGCCGA
Organism: Planctomycetota bacterium; assembly: GCA_016220045.1. Taxonomy (GTDB): domain Bacteria; phylum Planctomycetota; class MHYJ01; order WSZJ01; family JACPWG01; genus JACRIP01. Next base: position 4,102 of record JACRIP010000171.1, on the reverse strand, counting down.
AGGGGGCGGCCGGCCTGGGCGATCGCCCCGCCGCCACCAGGAGCAAGGAGCCCGCGGCGGCCGCGCCGCCGGCCCTCCTCGCCGGCGGCAATCCGCAGATCGCGAAGGCCGACGGCGACGCGCCCGTGCAGGCCTACCTCGAGGCCATGCCGGGCTGGAAACGCGACGTCGGGCGCCGCCTCGACGCGCTCATCGAGCGCCACGTGCCCAACGTCCGCAAGGCCGTAAAGTGGAACTCGCCCTTCTATGGCATCGCGGGCCAAGGCTGGTTCCTCGGCACGCATGTCTTCACGAACTACGTCAAGGTGAGCTTCTTCCGCGGCGCGTCGCTGCGCCCCGCTCCACCCGGAGGCACGGGCAAGGACGCGCGCTGGATCGACGTCCACGAGGACGATCTTGACGAGGCGCAGATGGCGACATGGGTGAAGCAGGCGGCGGCCCTGCCCGGCTGGGTTACGTCCGACATCCGTCAGGCGTAGCCCCACGCGACCCTGGACCTCCCCCGTCCGTCTGCGCCGACCCAAGAGTCGCCGAACGCCCGGCACGCGGGGTTACGGGGGTCGCGGGGCGGTGAGCGGGGATAAGCGGCGCGGGGCAGGCAGGGCGGCCGTTGAGGGAGGGCCTGCCCTGCGTGTCCGCCGCGGGGCGAAAGTCGGGGGCTAGATCCGCTCGAGTTCCCTGCGCGTGCGCTCGTTCGTCACGTCTCCCGTGTTGAGCGTCGAGACGGGCTCGAGGAGGACGGCATGGACCTCCTCGGCGGCAACCGGCTGGTGATCGACGCCGGCGGGGACGATGATGAACTCGCCCGCGTTCAGCGTCACGTCGCGGTCCCGGAACCGGATCAGGAGAGTTCCCCGCGTGACCAGAAAGAGCTCATCCTCGTGGTCGTGATGATGCCAAATGAACTCGCCCTTGAACTTCACCAGCTTGACGTACTGCCCGTTCAGCTCGCCGACGATCTTCGGGGACCAGTGCTCGCGGATCAAGTCGAACTTCGTGGCCAGGTTGACCGTCTCCATGGATGCTCCGTCCGTACTGGGGTCCTGTCTACGCTCATTCGCACGATTCCCGGCGGAGGTAGGGGCGGACCCCCATGTCCGCCCCGGCGCCGCAACCGGGCTTGGCAGGCGGGGCGGACACGGGGGTCCCCCCCTACGCCGACCAGGGGGATTAGCGTAGACGGGGCACTAGTGCGCCGGAGTCGGTGACGATCGCGCTTTGTCGGGCCCGCGCTCGGCGGGGCGGCGGGCCGCGGCGGACAGGCCGTCCGGCGTGGGCGCAGGCTCCGCCGACCAGGGGGTACCAGCCCCAGGGGGACATCGCCGCTCCTCCGTGCTACGCGCCCAAGGAGATCCACTGGGCTCGGGCCCGAATCGCGAGTCTACAAGGCCGGCCGGCGGGGGTCAATGCCCGCCCTTTCCCGGCAGCTCCGCGGAATCGCTTTGTGCGAATTTGCCCCCTGGAGGGTCTGGTGCATGTGGCGGGGCGGCCGGGCGTGGGGTGGCTGGTGAGCAGGGAAGGACCTTGCGAACAGCAAAAACAAACATCTGAATCAGGAATGAGGCGGGAGTGAGGACCGGCGGAAGGGCGGGCTGGGCCGGGAGTCCCGGAGTCTGGACGGTGGGTGGCAGCTCACGGAGTCATCGCCGGGCGTTCACCGGAGGTACGAAGAAACGGCGTTCGTCGCGGCTGGGCGGAGGGCCACGAGCACCGCACCGGGGGTCGCAAACTTCAGTCCCCGCTCCCCGTCCGTGTCGTCCTCGTACTCGTACTCGTACTCGAATCGCCTGCCCAGTGCGTTCGAGTACGAGTACGAGTACGAGTACGAGCACGAGTACGATGGCGAGGGCGAGTACGGGAACGGGAGCGGGAACGAGCGCGAGAACGAGGGTGAGGACGAGGACGTTGGCGAGGGCGGCCGGGAAGCGGCGGTTTGACAACCGCGACCGCGCGGTCTATACTCCCCGGTTTGCCGCAGGCCCTACGGAGCAGCGTGATGCGTGGAACCGATCGGTGGTTGCGCCCGGACGACGAGCAGGCGGGCCTGCTCTCGGCGCTCGCCGCCGGCCTGGCGCACGAAATCCGCAATCCCCTCTCCACGCTCCAGGTCAATCTCCAGCTCCTCAAGGAGGACTGGCTGAATCCCTCGACCCCGCGCGAGACCCGCGCGCTCAAGAAGGTCGAGACCATCCTGCGCGAGACCCGCCGCCTCGAAGACATCCTCAACGACTTCCTGCGCTTCGCGGCACACCACGAAATCGTCCTCGCCGATTGCGACCTGCACCAGGTCCTCGACGAGATCCTCGATTTCCTGACCCCGGAATGGACGCGCCTCGGGATCGGCCTCACGCGCGACTACGACCGCAAGCTGCCGCTCGTCGGCCTCGACCGCAACCTCTTCCGCCAGGCGGTGCTCAACCTGCTCATCAACGCCCGCCAGGTGCTCGCGAGCGGCGGCCGCGTCGTCGTGCGCACCCGGCGCGAGGGCGACCGCGCCCGCATCGACATCGCCGACGACGGGCCCGGCATCAAGCCCGAAGACCTCCCCCACATCTTCAAAGTCTTTTTTTCGACCAAGAAGGGCGGGACCGGATTGGGCCTGCCGACCGCGCGGCGCATCGTCGCGGAGCACGACGGCACGCTCGCCGTGGACAGCGAGCCGGGGCGCGGCTCGACCTTCACCATCCGCCTGCCCCTGGCGCCCTCCGAGGGAGCGTAACCGACCATGGCCGGCGAGAAGATCCTGGTGATCGACGACGAGGAGGCCCACGCCGAATCCACCGGCGAGGCGCTGGAACGCTCCGGGTATCAGGTATTCACCCGCTTCTCGGGCGAGGCCGGGGCCGCCTTCCTCGAGGAGGGGGAGCCGGTCGACCTCGTGCTCACCGACCTCGTGATGCACGCGGTGGACGGCATGGAGATCCTGCAGCGCGCCAAGCGCCGCTGGCCCGACGCCGCCGTCATCGTCATGACCGGCTACGCCACGGTCGAGAACGCCGTCGCGGCGATGAAAGCGGGCGCCGAGGACTACCTGCGCAAGCCGCTCAATATCGAGGAAGTGCGCGAGAAGGTCCGCCGCGCGCTCGAGCGCCAGAAGCTGGTGCGGCGCAACAACGAGCTCGAGCGCGAGCTCGACCGGCGCTACGGCCTTTCCGGCATGATCGGTTCCACCGCAGAAATGCAGCGCATCTTCACCCGCATCCAGCAGATCGCCGCCACCAGCGCCGGCGTCCTCATCTCGGGCGAGACCGGCACCGGCAAGGAACTCGTCGCCCAGGCGATCCACCGCAACTCGCCGCGCCGCAACCAGCTCTTCCTCCCCATCAACTGCACCGCCTTCAACGAGGGCACGCTCGAAAGCCAGCTTTTCGGCCACGAAAAGGGCGCTTTCACCGGCGCCCTCGCCCAGCACAAGGGGTACTTCGAGCACGCCAACAAGGGCACGCTTTTCCTCGACGAGATCGGCGACATGCCGCTGGCGATCCAGGCCAAGCTGCTGCGCGCGCTCGACTCCGGTGAAATCCTGAGGATCGGCTCGAACACGCCGATTCGGGTGGACGTGCGCATCATCGGCGCGACCAACCGCGACCTGGAGCAGATGGTGCGCGAGAAGGGCTTCCGCGAGGACCTCTTCTACCGCATCAACGTGGTCAATCTCACGCTGCCGCCGCTGCGCGAGCGCGCCGCCGATATCCCGCTCCTGATCGAGTCCTTCATCAAGGACTTCTCGTACGTCCACAACAAGCGGATCGCCGGCATCACCCCGGCGGCGCAGGCGGTGCTCCTGCGCTACCACTGGCCGGGCAACGTGCGCGAGCTCAAGAACTGCCTGGAGGCGATGGTCGCGATCACCATCGACGACGTGCTGGACGTCGACGATCTCTCCCCGAAATACCTGAAGCACGCGGAGACCGCGGCGCCGGTGCCGAAGCTGGTCGGGATCTCGCTGGAGCAGGCGGAGCGCGAGCTGATCAAGAACACGCTGGCGAGCGTGAACGGCAATCGCGAGGAGTGCGCCCGCATCCTGGGCATCGGCGAACGCACGCTCTACCGCAAGATCAAGGAGTACCAGCTTCCCGCGGGCACGGCGGGGGGCGGGGCG
>JACRIP010000170.1 GCA_016220045.1 Planctomycetota bacterium | reverse complement strand
TCAGAAGCGGGGATACGGATACCGCAACATGCGAAACCTGGTCCTCAAAATCTACCGCGTCGTCGGAGAGATCCCTTCGGAAATCGAGGCTCTGGTACTACGGCGAGCGCCGTACTAGCCCACTCGAATTTGCGAAGAGGCGGAAAAAGCCTGACTCCCGCCGGAAAAAGCCCTCCAGCACCTTGCCTTGCAGCGGTGTCAGCCGGCTATTCATGGAGCAGTCCCTGCCGCCGCCACTCGCCCAGCAACCACTCCCAGAACCCGCGCCGACGACCCAGGTGCGGCGCCAGCTCCAGCCACCGCGCCGCGACCTCGCGGGGCGTCGTGAACGCCCACACCTCGGTGTCGCGCGCCTCGCGCAGGATCTTCCCCAGCAGGCGCGCCCACTCCGCCGCCGACGACGCGGCCAGGCGACGCTTGACCTCCGCCACCGTCATCGGGTCGTCCCACAGGAAGTACGGAACGGCATTCGGGTCGGTGAGATCCGTAGAAAGCAGCGCCGCCACGCATCACCTCGGCTGAGGAATCCGGGATCTCCGAGTCGCCCACCGATCCGCTCCCCTCCCCACCCCACGCTCGCCACCCCGGGATTCTACCCTGCGCCCGCGCGGCGCGCAATCCCTCCTCAGAGGTTGTCCCACGTGCCGCCGTTGCCTGGCCCCACGAGTGCAGGCGAGGACGCCTGCACCACAATTGCCGGAGACCTCGCGAACAAGTTCAGAACTACTCGGAACCCTTTGTGGCGCAGGCGTCCTCGCCTGCGCCGCGAGGTCACCGTGGCCGGAGTCTCGCGGGGCCGGCCCGATCCCCGGAACGAGGCGCGCCCGCCCGAATCGACCTCTTGCGACACCCTCCGTAGGCGGAGCTACGAACGGCTCATCGCACCAGCTACGCTGCTCGGCACGCCGACGCGCGCGGCCGCGCGGGTGGGCAGCCTCCACGCTCCGGGCGTCGCCCGCGCGGACTGTCGTCCTTTCCTACAGCCCCGTGCCCGCGGTTCCGACAACGCTCCACGCGCGGCACCCGATGACGGGGGCGAGTCCACCTCCCCACCGCGCGATCGTGCGGCAGACGATCGCCCGCAACTCCCATGGTCGCCACGGGAAGAGTCGATTCGGCCGAGCCCAGGCCCGCGCGGCCGCAGAACCCGGAACGGCGGTTGCAATCCACGTCGATGGCAGCGCAGCCTGCGGCCTTCGATGCCCGGCATGAAGGCCTGACTCTCCGTTTTGGCCGCATGTGGTGGAGGAACGCTTCGATGGACACTTCCAGCGCCGTTCGCACGCGCCGGGGTTCGATCTTGCCCGCGCTTCAGTTGGTTCCGAACGACACGCCGCCCCGCCGACTGGTCTGCGGCGTCGAGTGGTTCAAGATCGAGATGGCGTCGATCGAACAGATGCTCGCACGGCCCCACGCGGCCGAGACCAAGCTGCAGCGTCGCGTGAATGCCGCCTGCGACGGCCTGGTCGCCGAGCTGCGCCTCGCCCTGCGACGCGCCGCCGACCCCGCGGCGGTCGGGGCGGTCGGCGCGTTGGTGGCGGCGGAGGCCGGCCCGATCCTCCTGCGCTCGCGCCACGTCGATCGTTGCGTGCGCAAGCCGCGCGGGTATGCGGGTGACTACCTGACCATCGAGATGCTGTACACCGACGAGCCCGCAGGGGCGGGGGCGCTCGGTCGGCTGATCGACCGGTGGGCGCTCGACCTCCCGGCCGTCCGCGCGGTGCGCTACCGCCGACGCATGATGACGGACCTGCTTCGTCGACGACTGGAAACCAGGCGCACGGCGGGGTCGCCGGCGGGACCAGGCCCCGCGCAGCCCGCCCCGATGCGGGTGACGAGTCTGGCGTCCGGACCGGCACGGGAGCTCTTCGACCTGTTCGCCGAGGACGCGAACGCCGCGGTGCACGCGACCTGCATCGACATCGACGAGGAAGCGCTGCAGTTCACGTCGCGGCTGGCCGACGAGCTGGGAATCGCGGAACGGTTCACGCTGCGGCGCGAGAACCTGATCCACGTGGCGCTCGGACGGACCGCGGTGTCGCTTCCGGCGCAGGAGTTCATCTACAGCGTTGGCCTGATCGACTACCTGTCGGACAGGCTGGTCGTGGCGCTCCTGGACTGGATTCACGACCGGCTCGAGCCCGGCGGCATGGCGGCGATCGGGAACTTCGACCCGGGCAATCCGGACCAGCCGTTCATGGACCATCTCCTGGACTGGAAGCTGACGCATCGCGACCGCGCGCGGCTGGCGGGGCTGTTCGCGCGGTCGAAGTTCGGCGGGGCGCCGGTGCGGATCGTGACCGACCCGACGGGCGTGCAGCTCCTGGCGCTGTGCGAACGGCCGCGCGCGGGGGGTGGCCCCCTCCCGACGGCGGGCGCGCGATAGCCAAGTCGGGCTCACGCCCGAAACCCAAACGGGCGACGATCGGGCGGGAGTCGATCAGTGGCCGGTGACCGGTGGCCAGTGGCCGGTTTGAGAGCTGGCCCTGAACATCTCGCCAGGCAACACGTTGCGAACAGCGCCGCG
>JACRIP010000029.1 GCA_016220045.1 Planctomycetota bacterium | reverse complement strand
CCCGCCGCCGGGGCGGCGATCGAACCGCCGCCGGCGCCGACGGCGTGCGCTGCCGCCGCCGCCGCTTCCGCGCGCCGCCGCCCGACCGTGAGCGAGGCGACGATCGTCGCCGTCAGCACCCCGAAGATCACCGCCAGCGACGCGCCGATCGGGATCTTGTAGGTGTCCACCAGCAGCATCTTCACGCCGACGAAGCCGAGGATCACCGCGAGGCCGTAGCGCAGATAGACGAACTGCGCCATCACGCCGTGCAGCAGGAAGTAGAGCGCGCGCAGGCCGAGAATCGCGAAAACGTTCGAGGTGTAGACGATGAACGGATCCTGCGTGATCGCCAGCACGGCGGGGATCGAATCGACGGCAAACATGACGTCGGAGAACTCGATGACCACGAGCACGACGAAGAGCGGGGTGGCCCAGCGCACACCGTCCTTGGTGACGAAGAAACTGCCCCCGTCGTACGTATCGGTGACGCGGAAGAGCCGACGGCACAGGCGGATGACGAAATGGTCGGAGATGTCGGGCTCTTCCTCCTGCTCCATGCAGAGCTTGACCGCGGTGATGAGGAGCAGGCCGCCGAATACGTACATCACCCAGTGGAAGTGGTGGAGGAGAGTAGTTCCCAGGGCGATGAAAACCGCGCGCATGACGAGGGCGCCGAGGATGCCCCAGTAGAGGACGCGGTGCTGGAACTGCGCCGAGAGGTGGAAGTAGTTGAAGATGACGAGGAAGACGAAGAGATTGTCGACGCTGAGGGACTTTTCGAGGACGTAACTGGCGAGGAACTCGCCGGCGGGCACGGGTCCGCGCCAGTGGTAGATCGCGGCGTTGAACAGGAGGGCCAGGGCGACCCAGACCACGGACCAGGCCAGGGCCTCGCGCTTGCGCACCTCATGGGCACGGCGATGGAAAACGCCAAGGTCGATGGCGAGCATGACGAAGACCAGGGCGCCGAAGCTGCCCCAGAGCCAGGGCGAGGTCGGAACCGCGGCTCCGTTCGGCATGCACTTCTCCTCTCTGCGCCCGCCCCCGGTTGTCTACTTCTTCCTGGGCACGACGCTGATGGTGCCGGTCGCGGCGTCGTAGGCGAACTCCGCGTCCGCCGGCAGCTCAGGCAAAGGACCGAGCTTACGCATCTCGTCGAGGGAAGCGGGGTAGCGCCCCAGTTTCACCTTGTAGGCCATGATGGTCTCCTTGACGGCGGCGAGGCCGTTGGTGACCAGGAGCTTGGCCTTGGCGTCGATCAGGCGATCGTAGTAGCCCGCCGGATCGGCGATCGGGCTGATGGCCTGGAGCGCGGTGACCGCGGTGGGGCGCGCGGCACCGGTGCCGGCGGCGGCCCCGGCGGTCGCGGGCGGAGTCGTGGCGGCGGGCGGGGCGGGCGGGGTCGCGGGCTCTTCCTTGCCGCACCCCGCGCCGACCGCCGTGAGCAGGGCGCAGAACCCGAGCGCCGTCGCCCCCGCGCCGCGCCGGCTCCGCCGGAAAAGTCCTTTCATGTCGTCCTGCTTCCTACTTCTTGGCGCAGTGCTTGTCGAACGCCGCGGCCAGGTCGCCCGCGATCTCGGTCGCGTCGCGCCCCTCGATCATGTGCCGGTGGACCATCGTCACCAGCTTGCCTTCCTTGAAGAGCGCGATCGACGGGGAGCTCGGCGGCTGACCCGCGAAGTAGCTGCGCGCCTGCGCCGTGGCCTCGACGTCCTGCCCGGCGAACACCGTATAGGTGCGGTCCGGCTTGGTTTTGTGCTGGAGGGCCAGCTCGAGGGCCGGGCGCGCCCGGCCGGCCGCGCAGCCGCACACGGAGTTCACGAACACCAGCGCGGTGCCGTTCGCGTCCTTGAGCGCGGCGTCGACCGCCTGCGCGTCGGTCAATTCCTTCACGCCCAGGCGCGTGACTTCGTCTTTCATCGGCTGGACCAGATCGGGATCGTACGGCATGACATTACACCTCCGCGTGCGGCAGGCGCGACACCGCCCGTTCGCCGGGGGAGCGCGCGTTGGGGGGATCGGGAACCCCGAAGTATAGGCGACGCGGCCCCGGCGGTCAATCGGAATGGGTCTGTGCGAGTGCGGGTGCGCGTGGCTGCAGGTCCGTTCTTGCATCTCGACCGTGTCGGCCATGCGCCTCGAAACCACTGCCCCCGTCGTACTCGTACTCGTACTCGTACTCGAACGCCCAGGGCATTCGCGTACGAGTACGAGGACGAGCTACGAGTACGACGGAGGGCAGATCCCGGATGCGAGGGGGCGGTGCGGTCGAGATGCAGGTCCGGACATGCATCCGGGGCGCGCCGGGCGATTGACACGCCACCCGCGCCCGCCGTATGATGCCGCCGCGCGGTTCGTCCGCCGGCCCTACCCCCCACCGTTCTGCTCCGGGAGCCTGCTCATGCCCAGCGGCGACGACGCCCTCGAACCCCTGCGCGCGGCGCTACGGGTTTCGCCCGACAACATCCCCCTGCGCCGGCACCTGGCCGACACCCTGCTCGCCCTCGGCCGCGCCGACGAAGCGGCCAAGGAGTACCGCGCCGCGCTCGCCCAGGAGCCGGCGAACGCCGCCCTCAAGATCGGCCTCGCCACCGCCTTCTACCATCAGGGCAAGGACTCGGCCGCGCTCGTGATCGTCGAGGACCTGATCAAGGCCGACGACACCCCGGGCCGCGCCTACGTGCTCCACGCCCGCCTCCTGGTCAAGGCCGGCGACGTCGAACGCGCCGTCCGTCAGTACAAGAAGGGCAGCGCCGCCGATCCCGCCGCCGCCGACCCGGAGTTCGCCTCCCGCCTCGGGATTACACCCGATGACGCGCCCCCCCGCCGGACCGAAGAGGACGAGGTGGTGGACGGCCGCGTGCGCGGGCGCGCCGAGGGGTCCGGCGCCCCGCCCGACACCACCCTCGAGCGCCCCGCCGTCTCCTTCAAGGACGTCGGCGGCATGGACGCGCTCAAGGAGGAGATCAAGATGAAGATCATCTATCCCCTCCTCCATCCCGAAATGTACAAGGCCTACGGCAAGGCCATCGGCGGCGGAATCCTCATGTACGGACCGCCCGGCTGCGGCAAGACCCATCTCGCCCGCGCCACCGCCGGCGAGGTCAAGGCCGGCTTCATCGCCGTCGGCATCAACGACGTCCTCGACATGTGGATCGGCCAGAGCGAACGCAACCTCCACGAGACCTTCCAGCGCGCCCGCGACAACAAGCCCTGCGTGCTCTTCTTCGACGAGGTCGATGCGCTCGGCGCCAGCCGCACCGACATGCGGCAGAGCGCGGGCCGCCAGCTCATCAACCAGTTCCTCTCCGAGATGGACGGCATCGCCAGCGCCAACGACGGCGTGCTCATCCTCGCCGCCACCAACGCCCCCTGGCACCTCGACTCCGCCTTCCGCCGACCCGGCCGCTTCGACCGCATCCTCTTCGTCCCGCCCCCGGACGCGCCGGCGCGCGCCGCCGTCCTGCGCATCCTCTGCAAAGGCAAGCCGCTCGGCGACCTCGACTACGACCACGTCGCGGACAAGGCCGTCGGCTTCTCGGGCGCCGACCTGAAGTCCGTCGTCGACGTCGCGATCGAGAAGAAGCTGCGCGACGCCATGCGCGAGGGCGTACCCAAGCCGCTGGCGACGCGCGACCTGCTCGATGCCACCGCCACCCTCAAGCCCTCGACCAAGGAGTGGTTCGCGACCGCGCGCAACTACGCCCTCTACTCCAACCAGGGCGGGATCTACGACGATATCCTGAAGTTCCTCAAGCTGTGACGGCGTAGCGCTGACCATGGGTCCCCATCTCGACCGCGCGCTCCTGCTCTACGGCCAGTCGCGACACGACCTCGCGGCCGGCGAGCTGCGCCTCGCGCTGGCGGAGGACCCGCACGAGCCCACCGCGCACGCGCTGCTCGCCCTCTGCCGCCTGGAGGCCGAGGACTTCGGCGACGCCGAGGCGGAGGCGCGCGCCGCCGTCAGCTACGGTCCCCACCTGAACTTCTCCCACTTCGCGCTCGGCAAGGTGCTGCACGGGCGCGGCGACCTCGCGGGGGCGGCGGCCGCGACGCTCGAGGCCGTGCGCCTCGACCCGGAGGACGCGGACGGTTTCGCGCTGCTCGCGATCATCCGCTTCGAGGAACGCCGCTGGCCCTCCGCGCTCGAGGCCGCCGACCAGGGGCTCGCGGTCGATGCCGAGCACGTCGGCTGCACCAACCTGCGCGCGATGGCCCTGGTCAAGCTCGGCCGGACCGAGGAAGCCGGCCGCACGCTCGACGGCGCGCTCGCCCGCTCGCCCGAAGACTCCTTCAGTCACGCCAACCAGGGCTGGCTCTGCCTGGAGCGCGGCGATCCCGAGCGCGCGCTCACGCATTTCGGCGAGGCGATGCGGCTCGATCCGACGAACGACCACGCGCGCGCGGGGCTGGTCGAGGCGATGAAGGCGCGCTACCGGGTCTATGGGTGGCTGCTGCGGTATCTCCTGTGGATGTCGAAGCTGAGCGTGCGCGCCCAGTGGGGGGTGGTGCTCGGCGGGTACTTCGGCTCGCGCCTGTTGCGCGGCCTGGCGCAGCAGCATCCGGCGCTCGCGCCCTGGATCGATCCGCTGTTGATCCTCTACCTGGTCTTCGCGCTCCTGACCTGGCTCGGGGACCCGCTCTTCGGGCTGCTGTTGCGTCTGAACCGCTTCGGGCGGCTGGCGCTGACCGAGGAGCAGACGCGGGCGACGAACTGGGTGGGCGGGACGGTCGGGGTGGCGCTGGCGGCGGGTGCGGTGTGGCTGGCGACCGCGGGGCGCGCGAGCACGGCCGCGGGCTTCCTGGCGCTCGGTGCCGGGTTGCTCCTGATTCCGGTGGCCGCGGTCTTCTCCTGCCGCGCGGGTTGGCCGCGGCGGTCGATGACCGGCTTTACTACGGTAATAGCCGTATGGGGGCTCGCGGGCTGGTGCGGCGCCTTCCTGGCGTCGCCGGGGGGCGCAGCGGCCGCGGTCCTGGGGGTCGGGGGGCCGATCTTTCTGGTGGGCGTGATCGCGGCGCCGTGGGTGGGGAACGCGCTGGCGCTGGCGCGGCCGCGGCGGTAGAGGGCCACGAAGGAGGACGAAGGGCCACGAAGAGAAACGGGAACACGAAGGGCCACGAAGCGAGAAGCACGAAGGGCCGCGAAGGGGGGCCACGACGGGCGGCGACCGCGAGGTCACGGGCGAGCCGCCTGATTCCTGCGTCGCCGCCCGTCGTGGCCCCCGTCTTCGTGGTCCTTCGTGGTTCCCGTGTGTGGCCCTTCGTGTTCCCGTCCCGCTTCGTGGCCCTTGCTTGCACAATGGGAGCGCATCCGCTACAATCCCGCGCCGCGTCGCGCCGCCGCCCCCCCCGACCCCCTCCCTGCCGAAGGGACCATCATGCTCGTCCGCCGCAACGACGACCTCGCCGACCTCTGCCGGCGGCTCAGCGCCGGGACCTGGTTCGTCCTCGACACCGAGTTCGTCGGCGAAAAGTCCTACTACCCGCGGCTCGGCCTGGTCCAGGTCGCGAACGACGAACTCGCCGCCGCCATCGATCCCCTCGAAGTCGATCTCGCGCCTTTCCTCGAGCTGATCGCCAGCCCGGAGATCCTCAAGGTCGTACACGCCGGGCGCTCGGACTTCGAGATCTTCTACCAGAAGAGCCGGCGCCCGCCCGCCCACGTCTTCGACACGCAGGTCGCGGCGGCCATGGTCGGCTACGGCGAGAGCGTTTCCTACGCGCGCCTGGTCTGGCAGGTGACCGGCATCAAGCTCTCGAAGCTGGAGACCTTCACCGACTGGCTGCGGCGTCCGCTGACCAACGAGCAGATCGAGTACGCGCTCGACGACGTGCGGCACCTGGTGATGGTCTACCACGAGATGGTGCGGGCGCTGCGGCGCGCGAGTCGCACGGAGTGGGTACGCGAGGAATTCAAGCGGCTGGAGGACCCGGATCTGTATGCGCGGACCGAGCCGCGCGAGGCGTTCCTGCACCTCAAGCGTTCGGGGCACGTGACGCCGCGCAATCTCGCGGTACTGCGCGAGCTGGCCGCCTGGCGCGAAGAGACGGCGCGGCGGCGCGACATTCCGCGCAACCTGGTGATGCGCGACGAGGTGCTGGTCGAGATCGGGCGTCGGGCGATCACCCGAGCCGGAGCGCTGCACAACATCCGCGGCATGCACCCGCGGGAGGCGGACAAGAGCGGCGCGGAGATCGTCGCCGCGGTCGAGCGCGGGCTGGCGGTGCCGGACCGGGAGTGCCCGCGCCTGCCGAAGAAGCTGGACCATACGCCGGGAGCGGGGACCATCGTGAGCCTGCTCGACGCGTATGTCCGGGCGCGCGCGACCCAGGTGGGGATCGCGGTGCCGCTGCTCGGCACCAAGGACGAGCTGTTCCGGCTGGTGGACCACGCGGCGGGACGGGCGGAGGCGGACGATTGCCAGGTGTTGCGGGGCTGGCGCCGCAAGATCCTGGGCGAGGAGCTCTTGGCGCTGGTCTCGGGCCGGTCCGGGCTCGCGCTCGACCCGCGCAGCGGCCGGGTGCGGCTGACGCACATGCAGGAGCCGGTCGCGGCAGGCGGCGCGCCCGGGACGCACGCCACAGCCGCGGCCCACGGCGCCGCCGATCCGCACGAGATTCCGCCGATCGAGCCGCGCGCGGACCCGGAGGAGGCGCACGCCCGCCCGCACGAGGAGCCGCGGGAGGGTGGCGCCCCGGAGGACTCCGACTCCGCGCCGGCCTGAGGGCCGGTTTCCCCCGGCGCATCTCCGGTTCTGCGGGACAAGAACGAAACCACAGAGACACAGAGGCACAGAGACGACGACGGGAACGAGGCGGAGACCGTTCCGCGCCCGGGAGCGTGGTGGCGCGACACGAGGTGACGAAGGCGCGGAACGGCCTCCGCCTCGTTCCCGTCGTCTCTGTGTCTCTGCGCCTCTGTGGTTCAGTCGTGGTTCCGCAAGACCGGACATGCGCCCGCGTCCGCCAATTGGCTTGCAGCCGCCGGCTGCGCTGCTATAATCACCCCTCGCCGCAGCTCCTTTCCCAACCCCGCTTTACCGCATTCCGTCCGCAACCGGCCCGCGTTCTACCCAACGAGGCTCTGCTCCCCATGTCCGACGCCGCATCGCCCCCCGGGCCGGCCGACTTCGTGCCGCGCGAACGCGTTCTCGCGACTCTACAGCGTATTCCCGATGATGACTGGCGCGCGCTGGACGCGGCCGTGCGCGCGGCCGGCGCCGCACGCGACGTCATCTTCTACCCGGACGACCGCGCCAAGCGCTACATCCAGATCGCCCTCCGCCCCTGGATCTTCACCCCGACCCAGCGCGAGTACTTCCGCGCCGTCTACCTGCACATCGAGCAGGCCTCGCTACGCCTGTACTCCCTGGCGCGCGAGGACGCCGAGATCGACCGCCTCCTTCCCCTCACCGCGGAGGAGCGGCCCTGGTACGAGCGCGCCTTCCCCGGCGGCCGCATCCCCCACCAGACCCTTTTCGGCCGCATCGACGCAACCGTCGATCCCGGCCGCCCCGACTGGCGCGACACCTACCAGGTCATCGAGACCAACCTGGCCGGCATCGGCGCCACCTACTACAGCTACGCCGCCGGCGGCATCGCGCGCGACCTCCTCGCCCCGGCCGTGCGCCGCGCCGATCCCGGGCTCGCGCTCTCCTTCGCCGACGACGTCCTCTCCCTCATCCTCCACCAGCTCCTCGACCACGCGCGCGCGCTCGGCCTGCCGCGCTGCCGCATCGGCCTGATGCAGGACGAGTCCACCCTCGCCGGACCCTACGAGTTCCCGACCATCGCGGGCCTCTGGCGTAATCAAGGATACACCGTATCCGTCGTGGACCCGCGCGCGCTGCGCGTGGTCGGCGGCGAGCTGCGCGCCGGCGACGACGCCTTCGACCTCCTCTACCGCGACCCTACGCTCGAGAACCTGCTCGACATGGAACGCGACGGCGGCGACCTCTCCGCCGTCCGCTTCGCCTTCGAGCAGAATCGCGTGGTCTCCGGCCTGCTCGGGGAATTCGACCACAAGGGCGCGCTCGAAGTCCTGACCTCGGAGCGGATGGCGCCCCTGCTCTCGCCCGAACAGCGCGCATCCTTTCGCCGGCACCTGCCCTGGACGCGCGTGCTGCGCGATCTCAAGACGGCGGACCCGGGCGGGCGCACGGTCGACCTCTTCGAGTTCGTGCGCGGGGCGCGCGAGCGCCTGGTGCTCAAGCCCAACCGGGACTACGGCGGCGCAGGGGTGGTGCTGGGCACGGAGACGACGCAGTCCGAATGGGAACGGCGCGTGGCCGAGGCCTTCGCGACGCCCTATCGGACCGTCGCCCAGGCCGCGGTCCCGACCTACTCCGACCTCTACCCGGTGGTCGCGGACGGCGCGGTCGAGTGGCGGCCGTTCTTCAACATCTACGGTTTTTCCGGCACGCCGCGGGGGATGGCGACGTTGGGGCGGATGGCGCGCGGGCGCATCATCAACATCACGCGCGACGGCGGCGTGGTCGGGGTCTTGAGTACGGCGTAACGCGCATGCCGCTTTGCTGCCCGCGCTGCCGCGGGATCGTCGAGCCCACCGCCGGACCGGGCGGCGCGCCCCTGTGCCCCCAGTGCGGCAGCGGGATCGCCCCCCGGGAGGCGACGCCCGCATCCCCCTCCCCCGCGCCCCCGCCCGCCGCGGCCGCCGCGCCCCTCCCCCCCGCCCCGCCGCCGCTCTCGGACTACGACGCCGCGGGCGCGACCGTGACGCCGCGCGCCGGATCGGGCGATTCCCCGACCGCCGCGCCCTCCGGGCCGGCGCCGGACGGCGTGGCGCCGACGCTGCGCATGCCCGCGGCCGCGGCGGTCGCCGGCGCGGCGCGCGTCGGGCCCTACCGGATCGTGCGCGAGGTCGGGCGCGGCGGCATGGGCATCGTCTACGAGGCCGAAGACGAAACGCTCGGCCGCCGCGTCGCGCTCAAGGTCCTGCCCCCCGCCTACGGGCTGGCCGCCGAAGTCGTCGAGCGTTTCAAGCGCGAGGCCAGCGCGGCGGCGCGCCTCGACCATCCGAACATCGCGCGGGTGCTGCGCGTCGACGAGCATTTCGGCACCCACTACTACGTCATGGACTTCATCGAGGGCGTGCCGCTGCACAAGCTGCTGGCGGCGCGCGGCACGGCGCCCATCGGCGAGGACGACGTCTCGACCCAACCGCCGGGGACGCCCTTCCCGCATCTCCGCGGACCCGCCTATGTGCGCGAGGCGGCCCGGCTGCTCGCCGAGGTCGCCGGCGCGCTCGCCGAGGCCCACGCCCAGGGCATCGTCCATCGCGATCTCAAGCCCTCCAACCTGATCTATCACCCGAAGGGCCGGCTCGTCCTCACCGATTTCGGGCTGGTGAAAATGTCCGACGCGGCGGGCCTGACCGCGACCGGCGAGGTCATCGGCACGCCCGCCTACATGAGTCCGGAGCAGGCGACGGGCGGCGCGGTGGACGAGCGCACGGACGTCTGGTCCCTCGGGGTAACCCTGTATGAGATGATCACCGGGCGCTGTCCCTTCGTGCAGGGCAACCGCCACGAGCTGCTGCGGGCGATCCTGGCGGCGGAAGCGATCGATCCCACGGCCTTCAACCCGCACTGTTCCGAAGCCCTCGCGGCGGTGATCCTCAAGGCGCTGGAGAAGGACGCGGCGCGGCGCTATGCCTCGGCGCGGGAGCTGCGGGAAGACCTCGAGCGCTACCTGATCGGCGAGGCGGTGCGCGCGCGGCCGCTGCCGCCGCTCGAAAAGACCGTACGGCGGGTGCTGAACCTGCCGCTGCGCTACGGCTACGGCGCCTGCTCGATGCTGGCTTTCGTGGGCGCGCTCGGCCTGGCGGTCGACCATCTCGCGGCGGCGATGACGGTCCTGCGCTGGTGGCCGGTGGAGGCCGTGCTGCAATCGCTCTTCTTCGGCAGCCTCACGGCGACGGTGGCGCTTCTCTACGTGGGGATCGCGCTCGCGGTCTATGGGGTCAAGGTCAAGGGGGAGGCGCCGGTGCTCGCCCTCGGGGGCCTGGTCGCGAACCTCTTTTTGCTGGTGCTCGCCAACCTGCTGGTCTTCCACTACACCATTTACGGGAATCGCCTGATGGTGAAGACGGAGGGGTATTCGCTGCTGGCGCCGGAGGACGTGCGCGCGGGGGCGACGCTGGCGGCGAAACTGCGCACGCAAGGGGAGGGGCTGGTGTCGGGGAACGGAGCGGGGCCGGGCCGGCGCGTGTGGGAGCTGGCGGGGCCGGAGCTGCGGGCGCGCCTGGTCGAGCTGGCGCGCGCGCAGCATCTGGGGGCGGAGGAGCGCCGCGCGCTGGCGACCGGCCTGAACCTGCTCCTGTGCCGGCGCGAGTTCTACCAGCCGGAATCGTGGACGGGGGTGGAGCTGCGCGAGGCGGGGCAGCGGCTGGCGGCGCGGCCGGCGGAGTCGCTGACGGAGGCGGAGGTGCGGCGGCGCAACCGGCTGCTGTTGGAGGCGGGCTTTCCGGAGGAAATCGAGAAGTCACCTGATGTGCCCTGGGGTCCGTTCTGGGGAACGCTGGTGGAGAGCTGGGGGCCGCGCGGCGGCTCGCGCTGGGCGTTCGCGATCACCGTGGTGACGCTGGCGCTGGCCTGGCTGGCGCAGGTCGGCCGGATCGACGGGCGCGTCGGGCTCGGGCTGATCGTCGGCTCGACGCTCATCCTGGCGCTCAAGGCGGCCGACGACGTCTGGGTCACGACGGGGCGCACGGTGTGGGAGATGGAGTGGACGGGACGGGGCGTGGCGCGCGCCTTTTCCGGCTACCTGGCGCTGGTGATGCTGAATGCCCTGCTCGGCGGTCTGGCGGCGGCGGGGTTCGCGGAGCTGCGGCCGGGGATCAAACGCGCGCTCGTGCCCAGCGCGGTGGCGTTCGTCATCGGACTGGCCGTGCGCGTCGTCGCGGCGTGACGGGTCGTTCCTCGCGCGGTGGTTGTCGGATGCGCCCCATGCAGCTTCCGTTCGTCTTGCCGGTGTTCGCGCTGCTGCTGATTGCGATCGGGTGTACGCCGGAGCTGGAGACCGGGCCGCGCGCGGTTGCGCTCGGCTTCGGGTGGAGCGCGCTCGTGGTCGGCGCGCTCTACGTGGCGCGCGCGCGCGGGCGGCGCGTCGAAGACCTGCTCGTACCGGGGCCGGGGGCGGCGCGCCGCGCGCTGGGGGTCTGCTTGCGGCTCGGGATTCTGCCGTATGCCGCCGCGGCGTGGGTCGCGCTGGTCGCGACGCGGGTGCTGACGCGCGAGGCGTCCTTCGACGTCGTGACGCCGGGACTGCTCCTCGGCGCGCTGCCGCTGCCGTGGGAGCGCGGGCGCATCCGCCGGGCGGGGGCAGGGCGCATCCTGAACCTGTGCTTTGAGTTTCCGCCGGTGCTCGCGGCGGCGCGCTACCGGCCGCTGCTCGACGGCGTGGCGCCCTGCGCCGAGCATTTGCGGGAGGCGGCGGAGTGGGTGGCGGAGCGGCGGCGCGCCGGGGAGGTCGTGCTCGTGCACTGCGCGCAGGGGCACGGCCGGAGCGCGTGCGTCGTCGCGGCGGCGCTGGTCGCGCTCGGGGAAGCGGCGACGGTCGAGGCGGCGATCGCGCGGGTCGTGGCGGCGCGCCCCGGCGTGCAGTTGGGGGCGGCGCACCGGGCGGCGCTGGAGGCGTTCGCGCGCGCTGTGCCCGGATCTTCGCGGGGCTAGCACGACAACGCTGATTGCGATCGGCCAAGCAGGGTCGCCCAGGCCGAGGAATGCTGCTCGCAAGTCCCGCCCTCAGCGGGTGTCGCCAACGCCTCCGGCCGAGCCACCCCGGGGCGGACACAGGGGTCCGCGCCTACGCCAAAGT
>JACRIP010000164.1 GCA_016220045.1 Planctomycetota bacterium | reverse complement strand
CGGGGCCGCGGCGCCGGCTCGGGCATTCGCCGGAGAAGGCGCCGCGGGCTCGGGGGTCTTCCCGGCCGTGGCCGCCACCGCGTCCTCCGCCGCGCGCCCGAGCGCCGCCATGTCCTCCGGCGTGGCCATCGAGCTCTGGTAGTCGAGCGCCTCGATGTCGTCGGAGACCGGCTCCACTTCGTCCTCGACCACCTCCGCCGGGACGATCTCCTCCTCCGCGCCGGCGGCTGCACCCTCGGCTTCAGCGCTCGCGGCCGCGGGCGCATCCTCCGCGTCGCCCCCGGGCACTTCGGCGGCCACTTCCTCCGGAGCGCCGCCTGCCGTCGCCGCTGCTGCCGCCGGGCCGCGTTCGATGGTCACCGACGCCTTGACCGCGCTGTCCGCGCCGAGCCCCAGACCCGGCACCAGGCGCGCCGTGAGCAGCGTGATGTCGTCGCTCTGCGGCGCCAGACCGCGGTGCACCTCGATCGCCTTCATCACCTCCTTGAGCAGCGTGGCCGAATCGGCGCCGCGGTGGAAATTCACGAGCTTGAGGAAGCGCTTCTCCGAGAATTCCTCGTCCTTCGCGCTCATCGCCTCGGTCACGCCGTCGGTGTACAGGACGATGCGGTCGCCGGCCTCGAAGAGCACGGTCTCTTCCTTGATCGCGTCCTCGAAGCGCCAGTTGTCGGCGACGCCCATCGCCATGCCGGGCAGCTCCAGCATTTCGCCGAAGCCCGCGGTGCGGTTCCAGACCAGCGGCGGGTTGTGGCCGGCGCTGGCAATGACGAGGGCGCGGTTGGCGGGGTCCAGGACGCCGTAGATGGCGCTGACGAACATGCCGCGCCGGATGTCCTTCACCAGGAACTTGTTGACCTCGATCAGCGTGCTCTTGGGCGAGAGCGAGTTGGCGGCGACGCTGTGGAAGACGGTGCGGACCATGACCATGACCATGGCGCCGGAGATGTTCTTGCCGGAAACGTCGGCGACGATGAGGCCGATCTTGCCGCCGGGCAGCGCGAGCACGTCGTAGTAGTCGCCGCTGACGTCTTGGGCAGCCTTGTACTGGACGGCGAGGTCGAACTCGGGGATCGGCGGGAGTTCCTTCGGCACCAGGCACATCTGGACGTCTTTGGCGCGCGACATTTCGCGCTCGTCGATCTTGACGTCTTCGTGATCGGATTCCTCCTTGGGCGGGCAGAAGTCCATCACGGCCGCGAGGATGTCGGAAGCTTCGACGGGCTTGAGGAAGAAGCGGAGCTTGGGATAGGAGACGACCTCAAAGGCATCGCGGAAGCGCGGGTTCTCGGTGGTGACGATGACGGGCGGCGGGTTTTCTTCCGTCATGAATTGGTTGAGCACTTCGAGGCCGCTCATGCCGGGAAGACGGATGTCCATGATGACGCAATCGAAGCGCTTCTTGTCGTGCCAGGCGTCCATGCCGCGTTTGCCGCTGTCGTGGGGCGTGACGAGGTAGCCGCAGTCCCAGAGGTCCTTGGTGTAGCCGGCGACCGAGTTTTCGTCGGCGTCCATGATCAGGATGCTCCCCTGGACCGACATGGTCTCCTCGATGACCGGCAGCAGGCGGAAGAGCTTCTTCATCTGCTCCTGCGCTTCGTCGAGGGAGCCGCCGGCCTTGACCAGCTCGGTGGTGACCATGTCCATCAAGCCCACGAACTCGTCGGGCGTGGGCGCGAGGGCCTCGATGGTCTGCTTCAGTTGGTCGGTCGGGAGTTTACCGGAGAGGACTTCGGCCTTGACCAGTCCGCCCTGCAGCGCAGGGTTGAGGCGCTTGAGCACCTTGAGGAGCTCGCTCCGGTCCGGGTTCTGCATGTCGGTCCCGAACAGGATCTCCTTGCACTGGCCGGGCATGCCGTCGAGGGCCTTCTCCAGATCGGCCAGCGCCTGGTCCATGCCGGCTTCGGGGTTGAGGACCTTCGAAAGCAGGGTCGAGAAGTAATGGCCCATCTTCTCCTGGGCGGCTCCCTGCTCCATGCCGCTGAGATGGGGCGACATGCGATTGAAGAAGTCGATGACGCCGTCGAGGCCGCCGGCGACCGGTCCGCCGCCGTCGGCCGCGCCGCCGATCTGGCGTTCGAACATCTGGTCGAGAAGCTGAGATAGGTCTTCCTTCTTGGTGATGCCCGCGTCCTTGAGGAGCTTCGCCGCCTCCTTCTCCAGGGTGGAGTCGTTTGCCCCCCCCTCGCCGCCGCCGACCAGCGTGCGGTCCACGACCTCTTCCGAGTCGGTGACCAGGACGTAGCGCGCTTCCACGACCTTGATGTTACGAAAGTTGCGCAGCAATTCCGGGTCGAGGCGGTTGTTCTTCATGACCTCTTCGGGCTTCATCGCGGTGAGCCGGATCAGGTCGAGGACCTCGACGGAGGTAGCGCCGCGGCGGATGACGAACTGGGCGATGCGGGTGGTCTTGAGCGCCTCGATGAATTTGGCGACGACCTCGGACTTGTCCTTGATCATGTCCCCCTGAACGACCAGGATGCCCTGGTCGTTGCCGAGGGCGAGGCTGTCCTTGCCCTTCAACGCGCCGTTGAGGGCGGCCATGATCAGCTCGCTGTCCTTGATGACCGAGGGGTGGGTCTTGGAGTAGAGCTTGAGCGAACGGGCGAGCTTGTTGAAGAGCCGCAGGAAGTCGAACACGGGACCCTTGAGTTCCGGCATGGACGCCCTCTCGAATCGAAGCCTGGCCGTGGCAGCGCATAGGTTGCGGCTGCAGGCGGCTTTGTGCCCTGGTTCCCCCGAGCGCGGATTCTACCATCGGGTACGCGCAGCGGGAAAGAAAAAGGTCACCCAGGCGCGCACCGGTTCGCGCTTCTCGCTTGCCCTGCGCGGGCCGATCGCGTATACTACTCGCCCTTTCCGCACCCCCGTTTCCGCCGCCTGTTGAACAAGGAAGCCGCCGCATGCGTCGTTCCCGCGCCGCCCTGGTCGCGCCGAAGGTCGCCTTCGTCACCCTCGGCTGCCCCAAGAACCTCGTGGACTCCGAGGTGCTGCTCGGCAACCTGATGTCCGACGGCTTCCTGCTCTGCGCCGACGCCCATGAGGCCGACGTCGTCGTGGTCAACACCTGCGGGTTCATCGAGGACTCGCGCCAGGAGTCGCTGCGGGTGATCCGGGAGGCGCTGGCGCTGAAGGACCAGGGCGTGGTCAAGGGCGTGCTGGTGGCCGGCTGCCTGGCGCAGCGCTACGGCGCGGGGCTGCTCGACGACGTGCCCGGTGTGGACGGGCTGCTCGGCATCCAGGACCAGGGGAAGATCGCCGAGATCTGCCGGCGCATCGCCGGTCCCTCCTGCGCCGCGCCCGTGGACGCGGTCGGCTCGAACGAGCGCGCCTGCACCGAGGACGTCGGCCGGTTGCGCCTCACGCCGTCGCATTTCGCCTACGTCAAGGTCTCCGAGGGGTGCGACAATCCGTGCACCTTCTGCATCATTCCGACGATCCGCGGCTCCTTCCGCTCCAAGCCGCTCGGGAAGATCCTGGAGGAGGTGCGCGAGCTCGCCGCCGACGGCGCGCGCGAGATCCTGCTGGTCGCCCAGGACACGACGGACTACGGCAGAGACCTGGGCGGGCCGACGCGCCTGCCCGAGGTGGTCGAGGCGGTCGCCGGGGTCAAGGGCGTCCAGTGGGTGCGCGTCATGTACGCCTACCCGGCGAACACCACGCCGGAGCTGATCGCGACCCTCGCGCGCACCCCGCAGGTCGTGAAGTACCTCGACATCCCGATCCAGCACGCGAGCGACCGCATGCTGCGCCGCATGGCGCGCCGGACGACGCGGGCGAAGCAGCTCGACCTGCTTGCGGCGCTGCGCGACGGCGTGCCGGGCCTGGCGCTCCGCACCTCGGTGATCGTCGGCTTCCCGGGCGAGACCGACGAGGACGTCGCCGACCTCCTCGCCTTCCTGGAGGAGGTCAAGTTCGAGCGCCTCGGGACCTTCAAGTACTCCCGCGAGGCCGGCACGCCGGCGGCGGATTTCGTGGATCAGGTCCCGGCCGAGATCGTGGAGCAGCGGTTCGCCGCGGTGATGGCGACGCAGCAGAAGATCGCCTTCCGCTTCGGCGCGTCGCTGGTGGGCAAGCGCCATCCGGTGATCGTGGACCGGCCGGCGGACAACCGCAAGAACCAGTGGATCGGGCGGACCTGGGCCGACGCGCCGGAGATCGACGGCGTGATCACGCTCTCCGGGAAAGACCTGAAGGTGGGCGGGATTTACGAGGCGCGGGTGACGGCGGCAGACGGTTACGACCTGCACGGGCGGGTATGAATCTACCCAACAAGATCACGCTCGCGCGGCTGATCGTCTCCGCGGTCTACTTCGCGCTCCTGTCTTTCACCGATCTCGCGGGCGGGGCGGCGGCGGCCGAGCTGCCACGCAATCGCTGGCTGCTCGACGGGGCCATCCTGCTCTTCCTGGTGGCCGCGATCAGCGACTACTTCGACGGGTACTTCGCGCGCAAATACGGCATGGTGACCGACCTCGGGCGCGTGATGGACCCCTTCGTCGACAAGATCCTGATCTGCGGGTCCTTCATCTACTTCCTCACCCTGCCCGAGCTCGCCCGGCAGCTCCCGGCGTGGATGGTGCTGCTCATCGTCTCGCGCGAGTTCCTGATCTCGGGCATCCGCTCCCTCGCCGAGTCGCGCGGGATCGCGTTCGGGGCGCAGGCGAGCGGCAAGTGGAAGATGGGCCTGCAGTGCGTCGCGATCACGGCGGGGCTGCTCTACCACGCCCACCTGCTGGGCCAGGAGTGGTGTGCGTGGCTGATCTACGGGCTGTTCTGGGCGACGACCTTCGTCACGGTCTTCTCGGCGGTGCCGTACGTGCTGGCGGCGCGGGTGGTGTTCCTGCAACCGCGGAGCGGCGGGGCGGGTGCGGGGGCGCCGGGCGGGTCGGCGCAGGCCGGGGCGGGCGCCGGGGCCGGGGCCGGGGCCGGGGCCCAGGGATGAGCACGGCGGGGGAGCGGCGGAGACCGCGTCCGCACGGGCTATGGGAATGGTCGCGGGCGGCCGCGGCAACCGCCTGCTTCTTCGGGTACTCGCCGTACTTCCCGGGCACCTGCGGCACGCTGGCCGCCTTCCTGCTGTATCTGCCCGCCCGCGGTCTCGAGGCGCGTGCGCTGGCGCTCCTCTGTGGCGCCGTGGCGCTGCTCGCGACGGCCGGGTGCATCGCGCTCGGGCGCTGGGCCGAGGGCTTCTTCGGCGTCAAGGATCCGCCGTCCTTCGTGCTCGACGAGGTGGCGGGGTTTTTCGTCGCGGTGGCCGGGATCGAGCCGCGCTGGGGGCTGGGCGGGGCGGTGGCGGCGTTTGTCGCCTTCCGGTTTTTCGACATGGCGAAGCCGTTGGGGATCGCGCGTCTGCAGCGGCTGCCGGCGGGCTGGGGGATCGCTGTGGACGATCTGGCGGCGGGGGTGTGCGCGAACGTGGCGGTGCGGCTGGCGGCGTGGGCGTGGGGGGCGTAGGGCCACGAAGAGAGACGGGAACACGAAGGGCCACGAAGGACCACGAAGAGACGACGGGAACACGAAGGGCCACGTAGGCGGGACACACGAAGGGCCACGATGCAGGGGCCGGGACGGGCCGGGCGGTGTGAGGGCGCCCCGCGGCCGATCCCGGGG
>JACRIP010000158.1 GCA_016220045.1 Planctomycetota bacterium | reverse complement strand
CCGGACCCCGCGGGCCGCGGCGCCGACGACGCCGCGCCGGCGCCGGTCGTCCGCTCCGCCAGCGGCGCCGGCCCGGACGCGCCCGCCCCGGGCCCCGGACCCGGCATTCACCCGAATCCATCCGGCGGCCCGCCGCGCGCCACGCCATGAACGCCTCCCCGCCGCGGCCGCCGGCCGCACGAGCCGACGATCCGGACGCCCCGGCCGGGCTCGCCGCGCTCGCCTCCGGCGCCTTCTCGACCCCGGCCATGACCGGCCTGACCCTCGGCCTGGTCACCGCGCTGTTCTACGCCCTGCCCCGCCTCGCCCTCACCGCGGTCAAAGGCGGCGGCCTCGCGGCCCTCCCCTGGGACGCGCCGAGCCTCTTCATCGCCTCCGCCTGGGGCGGCCTCCTCCCCTGCGCCGCCGGCCTCCTGCGCCGCGACGCCCGCCTCGGCATCCTCGGTTTCACCGCCGGCTGGTGCCTCGCCTTCCACGGCGTCTACTGGTGGAACCCCGACGCCTGGACGTTCGCGCGCCTGCAGGACCTCACCGGCCTGGCCGGCCTGAGCGGTTTCTCCCATCCCTTCTTCTGGCTGAACCGCATCGCACGCTTCAGCGAAATCCCGATCTCGCTCGCACTCGTCCTCCTGGCTACGGGATTTGCCGCACGCGCTCCCTGGTGGCGGATGTTCCTCGCCGTGCTGCTGTCGGCCCTCCCGCTGCCGCTCTTCTGGCTGCTCGCCGCGGGCGAGGAATCGTACTTCAAGATCCGCGGCGAAGTGCTCGTCGTCTTCACCCTCTTCCTCCTCCTCGGACCCTTTGCCTGCTGGGGCGCGGGGACCTGGGCGCTCTTCGGCAAGTCGCTAGACAAACCTTGCGCACCCGGCCCGCGGCGACTATCTTAGCGAGTCGCTTTCGCGCCCCGATCGACCGCTACCGGAGCCTCCTGCATGGACGCCCCCAAGCAGCTCATGCGCTTCCAGGTCAACGGCGAACCGCACCAGGTCGCCGTGCGGATCGAGAAGACCCTGCTCGAGGTGCTGCGCGAAGACCTCGGCCTGACCGGCACCAAGCACGGCTGCGAGCTCGGCGAATGCGGCGCCTGCGCCGTCCTCCTCGACGGCCGGCCGATCCTCTCTTGCCTCGCCCTCGCCGTCGAATGCCAGGACCGGGATATCACCACCGTCGAGGGGCTGGCCCAGGACGGCCAGCTCGATCCGCTGCAGGAGGCCTTCGCCGTCACCGGCGCCGCGCAGTGCGGGTACTGCACGCCGGGGTTCCTGGTCACCGCGCGCGCGCTGCTCGACGCCAAGCCGAAGCCCTGCCGCCGCGACATCGCCGACGCCCTCGCCGGCAACCTCTGCCGCTGCACCGGCTACCTCAAGATCTTCGAGGCCGTCGAGCAGGCCATCGGCGCCTGCGCCGTCCGCCCCATCCGCCCCCCTGCCGCAACGCCCGCGGCCCCGACCGGAGGGCGCGCATGAGCGATTCCCACCACCCCCGCCCCGCCGCCCCGTTGCGCGTCGTCGGCACCCCCCGCGTCAAGGTCGACGCGCGCGCCAAATGCACCGGCGAAACCCGCTTCGCCGACGATCTTTTTTTCCCGCGCATGGCCTGCGGCCGGCTCCTGCGTTCCACCGAGGCCCACGCCCTCATCCGCTCGATCGACGTTTCGGCCGCGGTCGCCATGGAGGGCGTCTACGCCGTCCTGACCGGCAAAGACCTGCCGATCCCCTTCGGCATCCTCCCGGTGAGCGAGGACGAACACGCGCTCTGCCCGGAACACGTGCGGTTCGTCGGCGATCCGGTCGCCGCCGTCGCCGCCCGCGATCCCTGGATCGCCGAAGCCGCCGTCAACGCCATCAAGGTGGACTACGAACCGCTGCCGGTCATCGGCTCCATCGAAGAGGCGATCGCCCGCCCCACCCCGCAGATCCACCCCTACGCCGACGAGGGCAACCTGCACCGCAAGCTCGCCCTCGAGTTCGGCGACGTCGCCCGCGGCCTGGCCGAAGCCGACCTCGTGCGCGAAGATCTTTTTTTCTACGAGGGCAATACCCACCTGCCGATCGAGCAGCACGCGTGCGTCGCGCTCGCCGACGCCGACGGCAAGCTCACCCTCTACAGCTCGACCCAGACCCCGCACTACGTGCACAAGGCCCTGGCCAAGACCCTCGCCCTGCCCCCCGCCCACATCCGCGTGATCGCGCTGCCGAACGGCGGCGGCTTCGGCGGCAAGTCCGACCCCTTCAACCACGAAATCGTCGCCGCCAAACTCGCCCTGGTCACCCGCCGCCCGGTCAAGATCACCCTCAATCGCGAGGAGGTCTTCTACTGCCACCGCGGGCGCCACCCCGTGCTCCTGTCGGTCAAGACCGGCGTCCGCCGCGACGGCGCGATCACCGGCATGCACTTCCGCTGCTTCCTCGACGGCGGCGCCTACGGCAGCTACGGCGTCGCCTCTACCTACTACACCGGAGCGCTGCAGACCGTCACCTACAAGGTCAAGAACTACAAGTTCGACGGCATCCGCGCCTTCACGAACAAGCCGCCCTGCGGCCCGAAGCGCGGGCACGGCACGCCGCAGCCGCGCTGCCTGCTCGAGGTCCACCTCGACAAGATCGCCGGCGAGCTCGCGCTCGACCCCATCGAAATGCGGCTTCGGCACCTGGTCGAACCGAACTCCGTGACCGCGAACTACCTGACGGTCGGCTCCAGCGGCCTGCGCGCCTGCATCGAGAAGGTGCGCGACGAATCGAAGTGGGGCGAGCGCCGCGGCCGGCTCGGGCCCGGACGCGGGCTGGGCTTCGCCGCCGCCAGCTACCTGTCGGGCGCGGGCCTGCCGATCTACTGGAATAACCTGCCGCATAGCGGGGTCCAGCTCAAGCTCGACCGCGGCGGCGGCGTCTGCGTCTTCTGCGGCTCGACCGATATCGGCCAGGGTTCGGACTCGGTGCTCGCCTACGTCGTCGCCGAGGTGCTCGGCATCGAGCCGCTCGACATTCGGGTGGTTACCGCAGACACCGACCTGACGCCGGTGGACCTCGGCAGCTATTCATCGCGGGTCACCCTGATGACCGGCAACGCGGCGCTGCAGGCGGCCGAGCGCGCGCGCGAGCTCCTGACCCAGGCGGTCGGCGCCAAGCTCGGCCTGCCCGCGGACCGCATCGGCCTCGGCGGCCGGCGCGCCTTCGACACCGCCAACCCCGAGATCGGGATGTCCTTCGCCGAGGCCGTGCAGTGCGCGGAGGCGAAGTTCGGGACCATCGGCACGGTCGGCAGCTACAGCCCGCCGGCCTCCAAGGCGAAGTACCGGGGCGGTGGCGTGGGCCCGTCGCCGGCGTACAGCTACAGCGCCATGGTGGCGGAGGTCGAGGTCGATGCGACCACCGGCTGGGTGAAGGTCCCGCGCCTGTGGATCGCGCACGACTGCGGCAAGGCGATCAACCCGCTGCTCGTGATCGGCCAGGTCGAAGGCGGCGTCTACATGGGCCTCGGCGAGGTCCTGATGGAGGGCTCCTTCTTCCGCGGCAAGCTCGGCGTGCACAAGGTGCCGTCGCTGCTCGAATACAAGAGCCCGACCACCCTGGAAACGCCCGAGATGTTCACCTACCTGATCGAGGACCCGGACCCGAACGGCCCGTACGGCGCGAAGGAGGCGGGCCAGGGTCCCCTCCTGCCGGTGATGCCGGCGGTGCTGAATGCGGTGTACGACGCGGTCGGCGTGCGCATCGACGAGACGCCCATTCATCCCCATCGCGTCCTGGAAGCGCTGAAGCGCAAGGCCGAGGGGAAGGAAGCCCGCGTCGGGCCGACGGCGTTGCCGAAGCTGGAGTATGCCGCGCCGGTGCGCGTGCCGACGCCCTGGGAAGGCGGCGACGGGCGGGCCGTGGCGGGCGAGCCGGTCGGCCACAAGAAGAAGCCCGCGGAGGCCGCGCGGTAGGCGGGTCCAAAGTCTGACGAGTCCAAAGTCCCACGAGTCCAAAGTCCAAAGTCCAACGAGTCCAAGGTCCCGCGAGTCCGACGTCCTCCGGGTTCGCGCCTCCGCCGTAGGGGCGGACCCCTGTGTCCGCCCCGGGGTTGACGGGTT
>JACRIP010000172.1 GCA_016220045.1 Planctomycetota bacterium | reverse complement strand
CCGACGAACCCGTGTAGATCAAGACCCCCCACCCGAGCTCCCCCGCGTACACGCGCTCGCGTAGGGAGGATGCCGGATACCCGCACTCCAACGAAATCGCCGTCAGGAGCAGATGCGAAAACGTGTGCAGGAGATAGTACGTCACGCCGGGGAAGACTCTCGTGCTCCCCTTGTGCTCCGCCTGCCACTGGGCGAACCCGGCCTCCAGGCGACGCCCGCGTTCGCGCACCGCCTCCCTCCCCAGCCACGCCTCGATCGCCGCCCGCTCCCACTTCAGGAATACACCCTCCCCCCGATGCTCCACCGCCGGTAGCCAGGACACCTCGAGCCCGAGCGGCGCCCGCTGCGCCGCCACCGAGAGCTCGCCCTGCGTGTCCGGTCCCGCCGCCTCGAAACGTGTGAAGCCCACCTGCGCCACCACCTCGCGCAGTCGATGCGCAAGCACCACGCGCTCGATTCCCGCCATCCAGGGCTGTGCCCACGCCGCACGTGGCAGCGCCCGCGCATGGAAGTCTCCCCCGGGCTCATCGGCTCCCACCTCCTCGGGCGCTTCCCCGAGCGCCTCGAACTCCACCTCCTTCACCGGCCGGTCGGGGCCGCCCCCTGCGCCTCCACTGCCACCGCTCCCGACGGCCGTCCGCACCCGACCAATCGCCGCCAACACCTCCGCGGGCGCCTGGTCCCCCAACCGCGCCTTCACCGTCGGCTTCACCAACATCTTCGCCAGCCCCGCTGCGTCCTCGACGTCCGACAGGAAGTCGTCCCACAGCGAGCGCACCAGGTCGTCGAGCGGCGACCGCCGATCCGGGATGGAAATCACCGACAACGGCTGCGGAAAGTAGGCGTTGCTCGCACTCCGAATCAGGAGCCAATTCGGCTCGCCGCATCGCTCCTTCGTGCCCGGCCCCAACCACGGGCGGCTGCCGTTGCAACGGCCGAGGGCCGAGAGCTCCCGCCGCTCCGCCTGCGTCATCGAGCGCTGCGCCCCGCACTCGCATACCACCCACAGTTCGAGCAGGTCGTCCCCGCTCCCGCGATTCTCCATCCACAAGTCGCGGCCGCAGGGAAGCGACGCCCCGTGAACGAACGCGATCCAGTCGATGTCCCCAACGTGACCGTGGCGGCAGGCGCGCACAAAGCGCACCGGCACGACCTCATGCGCCTCGGTGCCACGTTCGCGAAAACGCAGACGCTCCTTCCCGTCTAGCGCCTCCAGGTGCACGAGGCGCCGGCGCCAGAATCCACCGGGAGTGACCACTGTATTCTGCACGATGAACCACTCGGGGAATCGCCACGCGTCGATGCCCGGCCGGAACCCCTCCCCGTGCTCGCGCTCGAGCGCCGCGGGCGGCCGCCGCAGCCCGAGCAGCCCCTCGCCCAGGACCTGGCGCAGCTTGCCCAGCAGGCGCGGCTCCTCGATCACCGCCTCCGCGAGCCGCGTCTTGTCGTAGTGCCAGTGTTCCAGACCGGCGACGAGGACCGACGAATTCGGCAGGTCGAGCATGGCGCCGGGTCCGAAGGTCAAGATCACCTGGCTGCTGCGCAGGGTGTCCGAGCTCACGCGCGGCTCCCCCAGTCGTTGAGCTTCTTCACGGTCAACTCGACCTCGGGCTCTACGTCCCGCATCGAACGGCCCGCCCGGAACCGCTGCTGCTCCGGCGTCAGCGTCGGCAGGTCCCGATGTAACGGCTCGTACAGGAGCTGCCTGCCCTCGCCCGGTTCATAGCGCTGATACTTGAGACGAGCATTGACCGAGGCGAAGCGCTGCGCAATTTTCCACCAACTGTCGAGCAACTGTTTGCACCGTTCCCGCACGTGGACGCGCAGCGCCACCCCCGCGGCCGGATCTTCCCAGACGCGGTGCCCTTCCGCGCGCTCGGCGAAGCGCTCGGCCCACGCATCCAGGCTTTGCCGCAGCGTGAGAATGCCGGAGGCGCCGAGGGAGGGCGTAAGCCCGGCTTCGCCGTGGCGGCATAGGGCGGCCAGCGCAGCGGCTAGCGCACGGTCCAGAGCGCGCGGGGCGAAGGGCGTCACGCTGGTCGCCTCCACCGCCCGGTAGAAGCCGGCATGATACCCGGCGAACCGCTCGTAGTGCGAGCGGTCGCGGGGCTTGTGCACGTTGAGCAGGGTGACCACCAGGCCCGGCTTGCGCGGGTCGCGCCCGACGCGACTGGTCGCCTGAATGTACTCCGCGCTGGTCTTCGGCTGGCCGAGCACAACCATCAACCCCAGGCGCAGGATATCGAGGCCGACCGAGATCATGTTGGTGGCCAACGCGATGTCGACGCGCTCCGGGTCGGCGAACGGCAGCCCCAAGCGCCGTCGCGCCGCCGCGACCTCGTGCGTCGGCACGCGCGAGGTCAGCTCGAGCACGTCCACGCCGATCGTGCGATCGACGAAGAGCGCGTCGGAGGGCGCGCGCCTGCGCCGCCGCGCGTACTTCTCCAGGCTCACCCGCACCTCGTCCTCGACGATGCGGCGGGTCCCGCCCAATTCGCGCAGGCTGTTGAAGTAGCCGACCAGGGTCAGGTACGGATCCGCGGGATTCCCGGGATTGCGCCGGCCGCCCGCCCGGTCGTAGGCCGCCTGCCCGGCGCTCAGGAGCGCCCGCGCCGTGCGCAGCAGCACGACCTTCAGGCTGCGGCCGGGCGCCGCCACACCCACATAGCGGCGGGCCGGCGTCGAGGAGGCGGGTACGGTGCGGGCGAAGAAGGCATCGCGCCGGTCGGGTCCGGGGCAGGGGAAGATGGTTACCCGCTCGCGCCCGAAAAGCGCGCGGATCTGCGCCTCGGCCCGCCGCACCGTTGCCGTGCTAGCGATGATCTTCGGCCGCACCACCCGTTCGCCGCAGGACCGGCCGGCGAGCGCGTCGATGGCGGTCTCATACACCCCGGCGATGGTGCCCAGCGGGCCGGAGATCAGGTGCAGTTCGTCCTGGATGATCAGATCGGGCGGCGGCAGCGGCCCGCCCAGCGGCCGGCCGCGTTCCGGCGCACACGGCCCGTAGAACCCCTGCTCGTCGTGCCGATCCACCAGCCCGAAGAGCCCCCCGGTCTCGCCGGTCCACGGCAGGGCGGCGAACTTGTCGACCGTGGCGATCACGAATGCCGGCAGTCGCCGGTAGAGCGGTTCGTCCACGCCGACGATCGGCAGGGGGCGGTCGCCGCTCCACGGGCACTCCGGATTGACGCAGTGCAGGTGCAAGTCGAGCGGTCGATGCGGGTGCGAGAGTCGGAAGGAATCCGGAGTGAACTTCTCGCCGCACCACGGGCAGTTCTCCAGCGGGATCGGCGCGGGGTTGCTCCGCGGGTTCCGCTTGTAGTGGCTCGTCTTCACGTACGCGGTGTCGTCTGCGCCGGGTCCGTCGTAGCCGCGCCACCCCATGCGGTTCGGGGTGGCGGCCGAGCCGACCCAGAGGCCGATCTCGAAGGGCCACTCGCCGAGCCGGGCCGGAGCGTCCGCGCGCGCGAGCTCCAGGGCGCAGACCAGGGCCGCGGCGCGCCCGAGCTGGTCGAGGGTCAGGAGGCGAAGCGTGTAGCGCATCAGCACCGAGACGCCGCATCCGGTCTTTCCCGGATGGCGCAGCCGGCGCAGGACCATCGCGAAGGCGGCCAGCCCCAGGTAGGCCTCGGTCTTGCCGCCGCCCGTCGGGAAGAAGAGCAGATCCACGTTCTCGCGATCCGCGCAGCTCGGGTCCGCCACGCCGCACAGGTTCATCAGCAGAAACGCGAGCTGGAACGGGTACCACTCGGGCGGCTTCACCGGCAACGCGGGGTTGGCCGGCGCGCCCCGCGCGCGCTGCCGCCCGGCCTGCGCCATGGCGCGGTTGGCGCGGACGAACGACTCGAAAACCAGCGGATCGGCGAGCGCGTCGATCCCGGCGGCAATGCGCCCGGCGGCGTGCCGGGCTTCGGTCAGGAGGTCGGCGGCCGTGCGCCGGCGCGACGCGTCGAGGGGCTCGCGCGCGAGCTTCGCCTCCTGGGCCACGATCCACGCCCGGTACTGCTCGACCAGAGGCAGCAAGGCCGCGCGCGCGGCCGCGGCATCGGGGATATCCCCGAGCGCCTCCATGCCCAGCTCGACCCGGGGCAGCGCGGCCGGCGTAACGCGTTCCACATCCGCGGTCGGGATCCAGGTGGTGCGCACCGTCCGGCAGGCGCCGTCGGGCTCGACCACGGCGTAGGCGGACACGCCATGGCCCACCGCGAACTCGAAGACGTCGCGGTACTGCAAGTCCGCGACGCGCTCGTCGGCCTCGTCGGCGAGGCCGCCCGCCGTGGCGCCGCGCAGGTCCGGCCGCGCCACAAAGCCCGGGGCGGGGGCGTGCCCGGACGGGACGGCCGGCAGCGCGAGGGTGAGCGTCGCCTGGAAGGCAAACGCCCGGTACCCGCGCACCGGGTCGGGCGCCCGGTCATTCACCAGGAACATGGAGACGGCGAGCGTGCCTGCCGGCAGGCGGCTCGCCCCGAGAAGATCGGGGATGCACCGTACCGTCGCGACCAGGTTCAGGCCGCGGCTGGCGGGGACTGGAACGGGCGGCGCCTTCGCGCCGGGCGCGGGCAGCGGCAGGGTCAGTGTCGCCGCGCACGGCCGGCGGCGGTATCCGCGGCGCAGCGGCTCGCTCTCGCCCGGCGGCTCGGACGCGGGGGCGGGGGCGAAGGGGGCGGGGCGGGGGGACGCAGCGGGGTCGGACGCGCATGCCGGTGCGGGCGGCGCCTGGTGCTCGATTTCCACCGGCTCGCTCGCGTCGTCCGCGCTCTCCCATGCGTAGTCGCCCCACTCCACGGTCACCGTGAGCGCCGGAGTGCCGGCGGGCGCGAGCACGCTCAGGCCCATCGAGGAGGGCAGGTAACTGCGGCGGGCCGCGGCCCGGTCGGGCGGAGCGACGTCGTCTCCTGCGCCCGCATCGCCCGCCGCGTCGATCTCCTCGGTCACCGTCGCGTCCGCCTTCTGCTCTTCGGGCGCCGCCCGCGGGACCAGGAACCCCGTCAGGTACCACCGGGAAGGCGGATCGGGCAGGAGTTCCGCGGCGAAGGCGTGCCGGTGGTCGGGCCCGACCAGATCCAGCCGGAGCGCTTCGACCAGGCCGCCGCGGACTTCCTCCGACGTCGGCGGCGCCGCGCCGACGGGGGGCGGGGGTACGACGTCAGCGGCCACGCGCGCCTCGCTTTCCGCGGTCGCCGGCCCGCGCCCTCGCCGGTGCGATCGGCGTCCAGTCCGGCATGGAGCGCTTCATGAACTCGTCGAACATCGGCACGGTAAACGCCGTATGTCCATGTTGCGGGCAATATACCATGCCCTTGCGGATGAGCTCGCCGCGCAGCGGGGCGGCCGTGGTCACGGGCAGGCCCAGGCACCGCGCGACCACGCCCGAACGATGCGGACCCCCGCCCAATTCGGCCATGGCGCGCAGGTACGACTTCTCGCGCGGCGTCAGCCGGTCCAGTCGCACCTTGAAGAAGCCGTGGTCGAGCTCCCCGAGCGCCTGCACGGTCGCCTGCTGGGCGTCCCGTTCCGTGATCGCGGCGCCTTGCGCCACATTCCAGGCGTGATGCCCCCACTCCTGGAGGAAATACGGGTACCCCTGCGTGCGCTGCAGGATCTCCCGGAGCGCCGCCTCGGCGATCTTCACCCCTTCGCGTTGCACCGGCGCCGCGATGGCCGCGCGCGCCGCGTCGTCCGCCAGGGGCCCGACGTCCGGGTAGTCGAACAGCCGCTCGGCATAGGACTTGGCTTCGCCCGCCAGCGCCGCAAGCTGCGGCAGACCGGCGCCGAACAGCAGGAACGGCAGGCCGCGCTGCGCCAGCTTGTGGACGGAGACCAGCAGCGCGGCCAGATGGGTCTGGCTGAGGTACTGGACCTCGTCGATGAAAAGCGCCACGCCGCCGCCGGCGAGTTTGGCGGCTTTCGCCACCGCCATCAGCAGTTCCGGCAGATCCGCATCCAGGCTCCCCGAATCGGCGGTGCCGGTCTCCGGTTCCACCTTGAACTCGAGGTCGCCGACCTTGACGTTGAAAGCTTTGGCGAAAGACCGCAGGGCGCCGAGGGCGGCGGTCGCGACCGACTTCGCCTTCTCCAGCCGGCTCAGCTTGCACAGCACGTGGCGCAGCGGCGGGACCAGCATCTCCACCAGTTTCCGGTCCTCCGGCGCTTCCAGCGTGATCGTCTGGAAGCCCTCCGCTTCGGCGATTTCCGCGATGCGGATGAGCAGGACGGTCTTGCCGACGCCCCGCAACCCCAGCAGCATCTGGCTCTTCGCGGCACGACCCGCCTTCACGCGACGCAACGCCACCTCCGCCTGGGCGATAATCCCGCCGCGGCCGGCCAGTTCCGGCGGCTGGGTCCCCGCCCCCGGGGTGAAGGGGTTGGTGGTGGGATCCATGGCGACCTATTCGATTCTATCTGTTGTTTATTGTTGTTTACTGTTGTTTAGCATCATTTATCCTCAGCGACGATAACATCGCTAAGATCCCAATAACCGGCAAGGGAGAAACGCGGGTAGGCGCGCCCCGCGGGCGGAGATGCGGAGGCCGCGCCCGCCCGCGCTGCGGCGCGGGAGCCGCGGCTACTCGGAGCGCGGGAGATCGGGGCCGTCATCCCTCAGGTCCGAAGGTGTGGCGTGCAACCATGCGGGGGAGCGCAAGGGGTAGTTTCCAGTCGACTTCGCTTGCGGCGGTTGCGGATTCTCGTAGGGGCGGGCCTTGGCCTGTCCCCCGGAGGCGGAGGGGGATGCCCGCCCCGCAGGCCACACCATGCGGCCCATCGGGGCGACCACAAGGGTCGCCCCTACACTCGGACTGGGACCCCGAAATCCGATCTCGACGGGACAGCAGTCGGGCGATTATAGACCGCGCACGAGTGGGCTTCAAGCGCGGAGTTGGTCGGGTGAAGACGCCACACGCCGAGTGCCGAACCGGCACGCCGGGTCAGGGTCCGAACAAGGACGGTCCCGGAGCGGGCGGCACCTTTTTTTTCGGGTTG
>JACRIP010000160.1 GCA_016220045.1 Planctomycetota bacterium | reverse complement strand
TCCCGTCGCGGTCCGTCCTGGCCCCCCCTTCGTGGTCCTTCGTGGATTCCGATTCGTGGCCCTTCGTGTTCCCGTCGTCTTTTCGTGGCCCTTCGCAGCACTCCAGCCTGTCCGCATCCCCCCTCCCCCTACCCTCCCCCTACCCCTCCGCGTGCCACCCCTCGGCGCCGACCAGGCGCACGAACATGCACGCGCACCCGCGCGTCTCCGTCACGCGCCCGCCGGCGAGCTTGCGGACGAGCGTGAGTTCCTGGAGCGACGCATCGCCCACGGGAATCGCGAGCACGCCCCCCTCCGCGAGCTGCGCGACCAGCGAGGGCGGCACGCGCGGCGAACCGGCCGACACCAGGATGCGGTCGAAGGGCGCCGCTTCCGGCCAGCCCAGCGTGCCGTCCCCCACACGCAGCGTGTAGCGCGTGTACTCGAGCCGGTCGAGCACCGCCCGCGCGCAGGCCGCCAAACCCGGCAGCCGCTCGATCGTGTACACTTCGCGCGCCAGCTCAAGCAAGAGCGCGGTCTGGTAGCCCGAGCCGGTGCCGATCTCGAGCACCCGCTCCGCGCCCGTCAGCGCCAGCGCCTCCAGCATCGTCGCCACCATGTAGGGTTGGGAGATCGTCTGCCCCTCGCCGATCCCCAACGGGTGATCACCGTAGGCGCGATCCAGGTCCTCGGGAAGCACGAACCGATGGCGCGGCACCCGCTGGAAGGCCGCCAGCAGGCGCGGTTCGGCGATGCCGCGCGCTCGCAGATGCTCCGCCACCATCCGCCGCCGCGCGCTCTCGGGATCGTACCGTTCCGGCAGGGTCATTTCGTCCCTCCCGTCCCCGGCCCCGGCCCGGTCCCCGGCCCCGCTTCCGGAGCGGCCGCCGCGCCCGCGCGCAGACGCCGGATGCGCCCGATTTCCGGCGGCGGCAGCGGCATGGCCAGCAGCCGGTCGAAGAGCGTCAGCGCCTCCGCGCGCTTCCCCTGCCGCGTCAGCGCCGTCGCCAGGTTCTCCAGCAGCGCCGGATTCTCCCCGTCCAGCAGCAGCCCCGTGCGCAGCGCCGCTTCGGCCTCCGCCGGCTTGCCGAGCGAGAGCCGCGCCACCGCGAGGTTGTTCCAGGCCTGCGCGCTCGCGCCCCCGCCGCCACCCGCGCCCGCGCCGGCGGCCCCGGTCTCCCCGGCAGCCGTCGCCGCCGCCAGATGCTGTTCCGCTTCCGCGAATTTCCCCTGGCTGAGCGCCCGCTCCCCCAGCGCCAGGTGCGCCGCGCGGCACGTCGGGTCCACCTCCAGCGCCCCGCGGTACGCGTGCACCGACAGCTCGAGCAGCTCCGGAATCACCGCCCGCACCTCCTGAATCCCCGAGAGCAGACGACGGTCCTCGTCGCCCGCGCCGCCCTCGCCCCCGCTCCCGCCGCCGCCGGCGCGCCGTTCCTGCTCCAGCCGCCACAGCCGCCCCTCGTGCGCCCGCGCCACGTTCACCGCGGCCGCCCCGAGCGCCAGCTTCAGCGCCACATCCCGCGGCTCCAGCTCCGCCGCGCGCTTCAGCACCGCAATCGCCGGCAGCGGTTGCCCCGCCCGCTCATGCCGCGCCGCGCGCAGCCGATACAGCTCCGCCGCCCGCCGCTCCCCTTCCCACTCCACCGGCGGTTCCAGCTCCCGCATCGACTTCGCCAGATCCAGGAAGATCGGCAGCCCGTAGCGATAGATGAACTTCGGGGTCTCGAACTCCACGATCGGATAGTCGTCGGTGTTCAACTCGCCCGCCTGCGCGTATTCCCGGAAGTCCCGCTCCGTGCAGGCCACCGTGGCCAGGAGCTCGATCGGCTGCGTGTACTCCAGCGCCGCGAGATCCTCGCGCAGGCCCGGCATGCCCAGCGTGCGCCGCAGGTCGGCCTCGCGGATCCGCAACGGTCGCCGCGAGCCGATCATGATGAAGTCGTTCGTCCCCGCCGGGTCCGACACCAGGAAGCCGTGCGGGAAGACCTCCTGGAAGGTGCGGAAGACCGACTTCACCAGCGCCGTGTCCATCGCGTAGCTCTGCACCCACTGCCCGATCACGCCCTCCTCGCGCAGCACCGCCGCCAGGTTGCGGAAGTGTTCTACGGTGAAAAGCGTAGACGAGCCCGCGGTCCAGGGATTCGAGGGCTCGGAGACGATCACGTCGTAGCGTTTGCGCGTCAGCGCGACGAAATTGCGCGCGTCCTCCACGACCAAGGTCACGCGCGGGTCCTCGAGCACGCGGTGATTCACGTCCGCGAACTTCTCGGACGCATTGACGATCGACTGCTCGATCTCGACGACGTCCATGCGGCGGCAGTCGAAGCGCGACGCCACGCTCGCGCTCACGCCGCAGCCCAGGCCGACGACGAGCACGTCGTCGCGGCGCGGCGCCAGGACCATCGGCCAATAGCCGCACAGGACCTGGGTCACCATGTCGTCCCGGTTGCTGGCGTCGGTCTTGCCGTTGATCTGCAGGAGCCGCGTGCCCTCCTCGTACTGGCGCACGGTGGTCAGGCAGTTCATCCCCTCCTCGTAGAAGAGCAGGACCTGCGGGTCGCTGACGACCTCGAAGAGGTTCTTCTGGTTGCGATAGGCGGCGGCGTAGACGTAGACGCCGCTGGTCATCCGGGCGCGATCCCAGTAGGAGCCGGCGAGCAGCACCGGACCGGTGAGCAGGAGCGCGCCGAGCGCGCCGAGGAGGCGGCCCGGCAGCGCCAGCGACGGGCTCACCGCGTAGAGCGCGGCCGCGCAGGCGAGATTCAGCACGCTGCCGACGAGGCTGGTCCCGGGCGAGGTCAGCCAGGGG
The DNA here is from genome assembly GCA_016220045.1 of Planctomycetota bacterium. Taxonomy (GTDB): domain Bacteria; phylum Planctomycetota; class MHYJ01; order WSZJ01; family JACPWG01; genus JACRIP01. Next base: position 2,186 of record JACRIP010000160.1, on the reverse strand, counting down.
ACGAGCAGAAAGCCGGCGGCGACCGAGCCCAGGATGCCGCCGAGCGTATTGGCGACGTAGACCTCGCCCACGCGGCGGCCGAGCGAGCCGGTGCCGCGCGCGTAGATCTTGGCGACGATCGGGAAGGTCGCGCCGATCAGGAGTGTGGGCAAGAGCATCGTGCCCAGCGCGGTCAGGGTGTGGTAGCCCATGACCAGCGTGTAGCTGTGGCGAATGTGCGGGAAGGCGTGGACGAACAGGCCGGGCAGGAAACCGAAGGCGGGGATCAAAAGCGCGGTCAGGACCGCCAGCGTCAGCTCGACGCCCGCGAGGACGCGGATCAGGTCCTTGCGCTCATCGATCCAGCGCGAGACCAGCCAGCTTCCCAGCGCGATGCCGAAAAGAAAAGAGGCGAGCATGACGGTGAACGCGTTGGTCGCGCTGCCGGTGACCAGGCCGAGGATGCGGGTCCAGGAAACCTCGTAGAGGAAGGAGGCGAAACCGGCCGCGGCGAAGACCAGGACCACGACCCGGTGCGCGGCGGCCCCGGCGACCGGGACGGGGGCGGCGGCGGCGGATGGCTCCACGGTAATTACCGTAGCCGCGGGCGGGGCGGCCGGCGCCGCGGCGTCGGCCGGCAGGCGGCCGCTGCGGGCGAGCAGGAGGACCAGCAGGCCGACCCAGATGTTGATCCAGGCGGCGGTCCAGATCGTCCAGGTGACGCCGAGAGTGGGGATGAGGACGAAGCCCGTGATCAGGACGCCGCAGACCGCGCCGAGGGTGTTGGTGGAATAGAGCAGGCCGAGGCGCCGGCCGAGCGTGCTTTCGCGGTCCACGAGGTACTTCGAGAGGATGGGCAGGGTGCCGCCCATGAAGAAGGTCGGCACCAGGAGGACCAGGAAGGCGAGGCTGAAGCGCAGGGCGAGGGAGGGCCCGAGGGAGAGATCGAGGGCGTGGTAGAGCGGGCGGTAGAGGGCCTCGAGGCCGGTGAAGAGCCAGGGGGTGGCGAGGCCGTAGAGGCCGATCGCGATCTCCAGGCGGGCGTAGAACTGCACGCGGCGGCCCACGCGGTCGGCGAGCCGGCCGATCGCCCAGCTTCCGAACGCCAGGCCGGCCATGTACGCGGCCAGCACGGTGCTGATGGCGAGCGAGGTCGAGCCGAAGATCAGCGTAAGGCGCCGCGCCCAGACGACCTCGTAGACCAGCCCGGCGACCCCGGAGCAGAAGAAGGCGAAGAGGAGGATGCGCAGCACCCCGGCGGGATCGGGCGAATCCTCGATCTCGGCGGGTGCGGTGCCGGCGGCGGCGGGAGCGGCGAGCGGCTCCGCGGGAGGAGCGGCGGGCGCGTCCGGCGGGATGGGTTGGGGCGGCGGTCCGTCGGCGATCACGCGAGCATCTCCGGGCTGGGGGGAGGAAGCGGGAGGGCGGAAGCGGCCGTCCGCGAGCGTGCAGGTGCGCTACTGCGGGACGAGAATGAAACCACAGCGGCACAGGGCGGCGCGCCGCAGCCGAAGGGAGCCGTCGGTCGCGCGGATTGTAGATTTCGGATTGCAGATTGCCGAGGAGACTCGATCGAGGCCGCCGGAAGGCCCGAAGGGCCGCAATGAAACAGCCCAGGGCGAAGCCCTGGGTCCCCGAAGTTCAAAACCTCAAGCCCTGAAAGGGCGACATTCACAGATCGCACCGTGGATCTCGCCCTTTCAGGGCTCGATACCTCGCCGGCCAATTGTCCCAGGGCTTCGCCATGGGCTATTGCATTACGGCCCTTCAGGCCTACGAATCGCACGTCGCTCCCAAAGCAGCAAATGCCGTGATCGCGTCATCCCCCCGCGCGCAGCGCCGCGCGCACCCGCGCGGGGGTGATCGGCAACGCGGTCAGGCGCACGCCCACGGCGTCCGCCACCGCGTTCACCACTGCCGCGCTCACCGCGGCCCCGCCGAGGCCGGCTGCGCCCTTCGCGCCGAACGGCCCATCCGGGTCCAGGCCTTCCACGAACTGCGTCCCGACGCGCGGGAGCGAATTCGAGTGCGGCGCGCGCCCCGCCGCGGTCGCGTCGAGGGCGAGCGTGCGCGCCAGCGCGCGCGCCACATCCCCCTCGAGCTGGGCCTCTTCCAATTCGCGGTGCTGGATGCGTCCGACGTCCTGGACCGCGATCAACCGCAGCACCGTGACCCCGCCGGTTTCCGGATCGACCTCGACTTCCGCG
>JACRIP010000144.1 GCA_016220045.1 Planctomycetota bacterium | reverse complement strand
CCTCGCACTATCTTGCCTCGAGGGGGCACCGCTCGCGGCGGCCCGGTTCGCCGTGTCGTCCGGGGTGCGATCAGGGGGACGCGCGCGCCCCGCAGAAGCGGACATGCACCCCGGCCGCGGCGATTTCTCGCTGAACCTCGCCCCCGGCTTCCCGGTTTTAGAAGGGTCCTTCCCCCCCCCACCTGGGGTGACGCCGAAGCCGACGGCCGGTCGGCGACCATGGGTCGTGACCTGTCTGGTGAAGGCAGGTCGGTGAAGCGGCCATGGCTGCCGGGCGCGTGCGAGACTTTCGCGTCACCGGAAGGCCCCGGGATTCCTACTCCCGGGGCCTTTTTTCGTTTCCTGGGTCCGGCGGCGCCGCGAAGACGACGTTGAGCGCGTAGGGCACGAAGAGCGCCGCGCGCACGGCCCGCGCCGCACGCGGACCCAGCCGCCGCGCGGCCGCCGTCGCCGCCGCCAGCGCCCGGCCGTACCCGCGCACCCGCAGCGGAAGCCGCGGCCGGGTCGGGTTCGGCGTCGCCGCCGAGGCATCCAGCCAGCGGCAGCCGAAGACCTTCTCGAAGAGCAGGCGCAGCGCCGGCGTGTCGAAGCTCCGCAGGTGCACGAACCGGTAGGGCAGCGCCGGGTCGAGGTAGGGCTCCAGGTCTTCACGGTAGGGAACGCGCACCACCAGCGTCCCGCCGGGTTTGAGCACGGCGAGAATGCGCTCGCACGCGCGATGGAGATCGAGCACGTGCTCGAGCACGTCGGTACAGGTCACCAGATCGAAGCTCGCGGCGGCATAGGGCATATCCTCGACCAGCGACCAGCACACCTCGATCCCCTGCGCGCGCGCGGCCGCCAGGTACTCGAAGCTGATGTCCATGCCGTAGCGGCGCCATTCGGGCAGGCGCCCCAGCAGCCGGCCGGTGCCGACGCCGACGTCGAGCACCCGTCCGGCCGGCCCCGCGTGCCGGCGGATCAGCGCGAGCGTCTCCTGCTCCGTCTCCACCCACAGGTCCTCGGGAATCCAGGGATTCTCGCCGGTGACGCGGGCGTGCGCCAGGTGGTCGTGCGCGATCTGCTCGTAGTTTTCCGTGTACGCGGACGGCGTGGAGAAGACCGGGATCCCGTCGCGCAGGCCGAGCGGCGCGCGGGCGTAGGGCTCCGCGCTCACGATGCCGCCCCCGAGATGGAGGCGACGACCGGCGGGGGTGGCAGCGGCGCCGCCGCGGCCGGCCCGGGATGCGTCGCCGCGTGCCCGGCCTCCCGCACGTCCGGCTGCGCGTGCCGCCACGCCGCCGCCTCCGCGCCCAGCAGCCGCCACATGACCGCCGCCAGAACGACCGTCTGGGCCGTCGCCCACAGCATGTCGAGCCGCAGCGACAGCCGGCGTTCGATCAACGTCACCCCGGCCCAGGCCGCGTACCCGAGCAGCAGCCCGCCGACCTGCCGCCCGTCGTGCGCGACCTTCAGGTAGTGCGCACGCCGGCGATTCCAGAGCTGCTGGAGGACGGCCATCAGCGCATGCCCGAGCGTCGCCGCGAGCCCGGCCCCGACCAGCCCGCAGGCGGGCACCAGCGCCGCGCCCAGCGCCAACGAAGCCGCCGCCGCCGCCGCCTGCACCCCCGTGACCACCCGGAGCTCCTTGGCGTAGTAGACCGGCGGCAGCAGTACCAGGAAGATCCCGTAGGCAAACTGCGACGCCGCCGCGAGCCCGACCGCGCGGTGCGCCGCGGCGAAGGCGGGCCGCGTCAGCAGCTCGACCACCGGATGCGCCCAGATGAAGAACGCCACGGTCAGTCCGCCCACTCCCGCGACGTACCCGCGCATCACCTGAGCGCACAGGCGGGCCGCTTCGGTCGGCCGCTCCCGGTAGGACATGAAAAAGGGGTACCAGGCGCTCTGAAAGGCGGAGACCACGAAGGAGAGGGCCATGCCCAGCGTGTACCCGACCTGGTAGACGCCGAGCTCGTCGCCGCCCGAGAACCACTGGAGCAGGTACTTGCCGGCCTGCTGGAGCACGAAGGTGCAGGCGAAGGCGGGTACCAGCGGGAGTCCCAGCCGCAACAGCTCGCGCGCGGTGGACGCGCGCACCCCGGGGCGCGCGTAGGCGAGCGCCGCGCCCAGGTAGAGCCCGGTCATCGCGACGCGCGCGAGCAGCCAGGCTTCGACGAGTCCGCGCACTCCGCGCCCGGCGCCGACCACCAGCGCGAGGGCGGCGCCGATGTTGAGCAGCGCCGACAGCACGGACAGCGCGGTCGCGGTCTTGGCGCGTTCCTCGAAGCGCAGCAGGAGGTCGAGCGGCTGCGCGACCAGCGACAGCGCGGCGGTCAGCAAGGTGAGGCGAACGAGGTCGGCGTGGGCGTCGGTGAGAAAGGCGAGGCGGCTCAGTTCGCGGGCGAAGGTCCAGCCTGCGGCGGTGACGAGGCCGCCGGCGAGGGCGAGCACGGCGCAGGCGGTCCAGATCGTGCGGTCACGGTGGTCGCGCTCCGGCCGCTCGAAGTAGCAGGGTCCGACGGCGGCGCCGAGTCCGAGGGAGAAGAGGGAGACCACGAGGAAGGTGAGCACGCCGAGGATCGAGCTGATCCCGTAGTCGGCGGGGGTGAGGTAGGCGGTGAAGACCGGCAGGAGGAGGAAATTGACGATGCGGACCAGGGTATCGCCGCCGCCGTAGATCAGGGCGTGCTTGAGCAGTCGGGCGAGGCCGCCCCCCGGTGCGGGTTCCGACGCGTCCACGGCCATGGCGTTCCTTCCGGCGGCTGCCGACCTGCTGCTGTCGCACCCGGAACCCGACCGCGGAAGGAAAGGTGATTCCCTGAGATCGGACCGCCGGCCGCCGCGCGCCCCGGGTGCCCGGAAACTCTAGCACTCCGCGGCGCGTACGGACAAGGGAAACGGGGGGGAGGGGGGATTCGAAGGCGCGCCGCCGATCGAGGACCACGAAATGGGCGGAAGGGCCACGAAGAACGGACGGGAACACGAAGGGCCACGAATCGGGACGCACCAAGGGCCACGAAGTGGGGGCCGGGACGGACCGCGCGGAGTGAGGGGACAGACCACACCCTCCCCGGCCGCGCGGTCCGTCCCGGCCCCCGGCCTTGTGACTCCTGCTGGTCCCCTCTTCGTGGTCCTTCGTGGCCCTTCGTGTTCCCGTCGTCTCTTCGTGGCCCTTCGCCCCCGCTTCGTGGCCCTCCTACCCCCCGCTCCCGGCGTGCGCCGGCCCGCCGCCCCACATCGCCCACCCGTCGGCCTGCGGATCGCCCGCGTCCACGCAGTAGACCTTGCCGTTGTCGCAGGTCACGTACACCTTGCCGCCGACCACCGCGGGCGTGGCGTGAATCCCGCCGCCCAGTCCGACCGACCACACCGGCCGCCCGGTCGCCGCGTCGTAGCAGGAGAGCACGCCGCTGTTCGTCCCCACGTACACCCTGCCGTGCACCACCGCCGCCGGGCCGAAGCGCCGTTGCGGGAGCGGCGCCGCGCTGCCCGACCCGCTGCCCCCGCCGCCGCCGCTCGCGCTCGCCGCGCTCCCCGCCGTCCCGTCCTTGGGCGGCGGCAGCCGCGGCGTCCAGGGCCGCACGTCGCTGGCCGCCATGCTCCCGATCGCCCACAGCGGCGCGCCGGTCGCGGCGTCGGTGCAGGTGAACCCGCCGTCGTCGCGTACGGCGTATACCTTGCCATCGGCCGCCGTGGGGGTCAGCACCAGCGCCATCGGCGCGCCGGGAATGCCCGCGCCCCAGGTCGCGCCGTTGACCGTCATCGCCGCGCCGCCGCCGCCCGCGACCGCTCCGGCCGCCGCGCCGTCGCCGTCCGTCCCGCCCTCGGCCGCCGCCCCATCCGCCTCCGTGGCCGCATCGGGGTCGCCGCTGCCGAAGTACGGGGGCGGCTCCGCCTCCGGGGCGCCGCCGCTCGTCGCCACGGTCCCGCCGCGCTGCGTGGCCGTCGGCCCGCTCGGGCCGGTCCACGCCACCGCGCCACGCCGCCCGTCCATCCCCGCCAGCCTCGTCGCGTTCCCGCCGCCCAAGGTCACGAAGAGCCGCCCGCGATGGACCGCCGGCAGCGACGCCACCGTTTCCTTGTGCTCCCACAGCTTGTTGCCCGTCCCCGGCGCCAGCGCCTTCAGCCGGCCGTCCATCGTCGTCACGTAGACCGCGTCGTCCGTCACCACCGGCGCGCCGCGCACGTCCTGCCCCACCGGCGCCTGCCACGCGACCGCCCCGGTCTTCGCGTTCAGCTTGTACAGCCGATAGCCCCCCTTGTTTTCGTTCCCCGCCACGTACACGTGCCCCTTGGCCACCGCCGGCGACGACCAGATCGGATCGCCCAGCCACTTCGTCCACACCTCCCGCCCCGTCTCCGCGTTTAGGGTGTATACCGTACAACTCTCGGTCGTCACCGTCACGTGGTCGTCGTCCACGGTCGGCGTCATCGGACCATTGTCGTGCGTCCGCGCCTCCCACAACACCCGCCCGTCCGATACCGCCAGGGCATATACCGCATAACTCGACAGGCCGCCGCTCACGAAGACCCGGCCTTTCGCGACCGCGGGCGACCAGGCGCCGAGCATCCCGCCGAGCGTTCGTTCCCAAAGGACCCGCCCGCCCCGTTGCGGCGGCTCGCCGGTCGCCGGCAGCGCCAGGGCGATCAGCCCGAGCGTGAACGCGCTCATCACGACCGCGCGCAGCGCCGCGCCTCCGGCATCCACCCGATCCCGTCCCACCGTCGGCGTCCTCATCGTCCTGCTCCTCAATCGACCCTTCCCCGGTCTGGTCGCCTGCCGCCGCGCCGGCGCGCCGCCTGCGAAACCTTCGCTCCCGTCGGGGGTTTGCAGTGGCGGGCCGCGCGCCAGGAGCTTGAAGCACCGCCCGTGCCGCCCTCCAGGGCGGCCGGCCGACTCGTCGCAACCCGCGCGATCAAGAGCGGATAGGGCGACCGGCGGCCCTGGTGTCAAGGTCGTTGCCCGGGGCGAGGTAAACCTCGTTGACAGGGCCGAGTCGTAAAATCAGTATTCCCTCCGCCGCTCCGGTGGTAAGATTCGTGCCGCCATTTCGTGCTCGAACAGGAGTCGTCCCGTGGCTGCCGATGAACCGGATCTCGTGCTCGCTCGGCTCGCCGTCGCGCGCGGCCTGCTGACGCAGGAGGAGTTCGACGCCTGTCTCCGCCTGCGGAACGAACGCACGCGCGCCGGCAGCCCCGTCGCGCTCGCTGCGCTCCTGGTAGAACGCGGGTTGCTCACGTCGGGGCAGATCGCCGCGCTGCGCGCCGGCCCGGTCGCGGACGCCGGCGCGGCCGCCCTGTCGAGCGCGCTGGACGCCGCGTTCGCGCACGGCGCCGGGGCCACCTCGGCGGTCGACGAGAATATCGCCACCGCCGCCACCCTGGTCGCCCCCAGCCCGGTCCGCGACTCGGCTCCGGCCACCGGCCCCCGCGCCGGCTCGTCGGCGGCCCCAGCGCGCCGCGCCGCGAGCGACCCGAACGCTCCGCCCGCGCACTCGGCCGCCCCACCCCCCGCGTCCGCGCGCGCCCCCGCCCCGGCCCGTCTCGCAACCGGGAAACCCGCCCCCAGCCCCGCGACCTCCCCCTCCGGCGCCGGCCGCCCGCCGGACCCCTTGCTCGGCCAGATCCTCGGCGGCGCCAAGATCCAGCGCAAGCTCGGCCAGGGCGGCATGGGCGCGGTCTACCTCGCCCACCATGTGGCACTCGACAAGCTCGTCGCGGTCAAGGTCCTCCCGCAGGCCCTCACCGAGGACCCGACCTACGTCAAGCGCTTCCTCCTCGAGGCCCAGTCCGCCGCGCGCCTCGAACACCCCAACGTCGTCGCCATCCACAACGTCGGCTGCGAGCGGGGCCATTACTTCATTCTCATGCAATACGTGGAGGGCGAGTCGCTCGGCACGCTGCTCAAACGCAAGAAGCGCCTGCCCGCTGCCGAAGCCGCACGCCTGCTCGCGCCGGTCTGCCGCGCACTCGGCGCGGCCCACGAGACCGGCCTCGTCCACCGCGACATCAAGCCCGACAACATCATGCTCGGCAAGGACGGCCAAGTCCGCGTCATGGACTTCGGCCTCGCCCGCCTCGCCGGCAGCATGAGCCGGGTCTCCGCCTCGGGCACGGTCGTCGGCACGCCTTTCTACATGGCCCCCGAGCAGGCCCGCGGCAAGGAGGTGGACGGCCGCGCCGATCTCTACAGTCTCGGCGTCACCTTCCATGAGCTGGTCACCGGCGCCCCGCCGTTCCGCGGCGACACGCCCATGGAGGTGATGCTCCACCACCTGCAGGACCCGCCGCCGCCGCCGCGCTCGCTCTGCCCCGACGTTCCCGAGTCGGCGGATCGCGTGATCGCGAAACTCCTGAACAAGGAGCCCGATCAGCGCTACCCGAGCGCCGGCTCCCTGCTCACCGATCTCGATCAGCTCGCCGCCGGTGGCGATCCCCAGGTCGCCGCCACGGCCCCGACCGATCGCTACGAACGCGACGCGCCGCCCCCGCCCGCGCCCCCGCCCCCCGGCGCACGCGCGCGCCGCCTCCGGATCGCCGCCGGCGCGGGCGCCGCCCTCCTCCTCCTCCTGGTCGCCGCCGTCGCGCTCCGCACCCGCGCGCCGAGCGAGGCCCGCCGCGCCCTCGACAAGGCGATTGCGGCTTCCAAGGTGATTCCCGTAGACCGCACCAAGGTCCTGCGCGAGTTCGAGGCGGTCGCCTACTTCCACCCGGGCACGCCCGAGGCCGCCGAAGCCGAACGGCGCCTCGCCACGCTCTACGAAGAGCAGATTCGCGAGCTCGACGGCCAACTCGCGCCCCTCCTGGAGCAGGTCGATGCCCACGCCATCCTGATGACGCTCGCGGAAGCCCAGAGCTTCTCCGAACGCAAGGAGTGGCGCACGCGCATCGAGGCCTACGCCGATTCGGTACGCGCCCGCCTGGTCGAAGGCTGTCTCTTCACGCTCGACCAGAAACTCAAGGCGCAGAAGTACCGTGAGGCGGAGCAATTCGTGGACGGGCTGTGGGATGCTTCGCAGGATGACGGATGGCGCGACCAGCTTCAGTCGCTCACGGAACGCCTGCTGACCCAGATCCCGCTGGCGGCGTGGATCGGGACGGCGCCCCCGTCGGAGGAGCTGATGCGGGATTCGACCAGCCTGCGGGTCGATCGCGGCGATTTCCAGCGCCTCGCCGAAGAGCTGAAGGCGGTCGGCGGGCAGGCGCGCGACCCCAAGATCAAGTTCTTCACCGGCATGGTGGTGCCGATGCTGCACATCGCGAAGGAGATGGCGGACGCGGCCTTTGCGGACCTCCAGCACGAGGTCGGCCATCCCCTGAAGTTGCGGATCGAGCGGCGGAAGAAGAACCTGCACCAGGAGACGGCGAAGCTGGTCGCGATCGATGCCTCAGGCTATCGCCTGACGGTGGAGAACAACGGGGAGCGACGGGAGATCGGGCTGGACGAGTTGGACGACCTCTGGGTGGTCGAGCACGCGCACGCGCACTACAAGGCGGCGGGGAAGGATGACGGGCCGGTGGCAGCGAAGTGTGCGGTTTTCCTGCGGGTGAACGACCAGAAGGAGGCGGCGGAGGTGGAGGCGCGGCGCGCGAAGGAGCTGGGCGCGAACCTGCGGGACTATCTACCGGGGATCGAGGACCGGCCGCCGCTTCCGGGGGGCGGGCAGCGACGCCGGCCGCCGATCTTCGGCGGCGGGAAGTAGGCGGCGCGGAGGGAGAGGGGGTAGGTTCGCACCACCCTCCCCGCCTGCCACACATCCCGTCGCACGCGCACCGTCCCCCTCCCCCGCCGCAGCGGGGGAGGGCTGGGGAGAGGGTAGGTCCGAACCACCCTCGCCCCCCGCCACGCCCTCCCCGCCTGCCACACATCCCGTCGCACTCGCACCGTCCCCCTCCCCCGCCGCACGACCCACCGCGCCCGCACTCGCACCGTCCCCCTCCCCCGCCGCAGCGGGGGAGGGTTGGGGAGAGGGTAGGTCCGAACCACCCATGCGCCGCGGATCCCCCCCCCGGCCCCCGCCCCCGACCGGCTCCCGCTACCCCGCCGCGACCAGCTCCTGCACGCGCGCCAGCGCGGCGTCCACCTTGCTCGCGTCCTTGCCGCCGGCCTGCGCCATGTCCGGCCGGCCGCCCCCCCTGCCCCCCAGAATCTCCGCCATGGCGCCCACCAGCTTGCCGGCGTGGTACTTGTTCGTCAGGTCCTTGGTCACCATCACCAGCAGCGACACGCCTTCGCCGCCGACGCCGGCCAGCGCCACCACGCCCGAACCCAGCTTGTCCCGCAACTTGTCGCCGACGTCCCGCAAGGCCTTCGCGTCTCCCACCTCGGTCCGCGCCGCCAGCAGTTTCACCCCGCCGACCTCCTTCACCTCGCTCAGGAGGTCGCGCGACCCGCCCGCCGCCAGCTTCTGCCGCAGATCGTTCACCTCCTTCTCGCGCGCCTTCAGGTCGGCCTGCAGCTTCTCCACCCGGCCCGCGACCTCCAGCGGCGCGCCCCGCAGGTGCCCCGCCGCCCGCCCCAGCTCGTGCTCCAGCCGCCGCACGTAGTCCAGCGCGCCCGCGCCGGTCACCCCCTCGATCCGGCGAACACCCTGCGCGATCCCGCTCTCCGAGACCAGCTTGAAGAGCCCGATATCGCCCGCGCGCCGCACGTGCGTGCCACCGCAGAACTCCAGCGAGTCGCGCCCGATGCGCACCACGCGCACCCGCTCGCCGTACTTCTCGCCGAACATCTGCACCGCGCCCCGCTGCTTCGCCTCCGCCAACCCGAGCACCTCGGTCGACGAGTCCGCGTTGCGCCGGATCTCCGCGTTCACCATATCCTCGATGCGCGTCTTCTCGTCGTCGGTGAGCGCCGCGAAGTGCGAGAAATCGAAGCGCAGGCGGTCGGGGGCGACCAGCGAGCCCTTCTGCGCCGCATGCTCGCCGAGCACGCGCTTGAGCGCCAGATGCAGCAGGTGCGTGGCCGAGTGGTTGGCGCGCGTGCGCTCGCGCCGGTCGCGGTCGACCTCCAGGTCGGCGTGCTCGCCCACGCGCACCTCCCCGGACTCGACTTCGCCCAGGTGCACGATCACATCGCCGGCGGGCTTGCGCGTGTCGTCCACGCGCACGCGCCCGGTGGGCGTGACCAGGTGCCCGGTGTCCCCCATCTGGCCGCCCTGCTCCGGATAGAAGGGCGTGCGCTCGACCACGATCGCGACCGCCGAGCCCGCGCGCGCCACCTCCGCAGGCACGCCCTTGACCAGCACCGCGCGCACCGTGCCCTGCCCGGTGACGCCGTCGCCGTCGTATCCGGTGAATTCCGTAGCGCCCTGCGCGCGCGCCAGCGTGTGGTAGACGTCGGAGACCGCCTCGTCATGGCCCTTGAACTCGCTCTTGGTGCGCGCCTCGTTCATCGCAACGTCGAAGCCCGCCTTGTCGATCTCCAGGCCGCGCTCGCGGGCAATGACGGCGGTCAGGTCGTCCGGAAAGCCGTAGGTGTCGTAGAGCGAGAAGACCCGGAGGCCGGGAATCGTCCGCTCCCCCGCCGCCGCCATGCGGTCGAACTCCTCCTCCAGCAGCTTGAGGCCGCGGTCCAGGGTCTTGCGGAAGCGGTTCTCCTCCTCGAGCGCCATCTGCTCGACGACCTTCCGCCGTTCGCGCAGTTCGGGGTAGACGTCGCCCATCTCGTCGATCACGCGGCCGCACACCAGGTGCATGAAGGGCTCCTCGATGCCCAGGCGTTTGCCGTGGCGCACCGCGCGCCGGAAGATGCGGCGCAGCACGTACTCGCGGCCGGTCTTGTCCGGGAAGACGCCGTCCGCGATGAGGAATGCCGTCGCGCGCGCGTGGTCCGCGATCACGCGCAGCGAGGCGTCGTCCTTCGGGTTAAGCCCGTAGGGCTTGCGCGCCAGCTCGCTCGCGCAGGCGATGAGCGGCGAGAAGAGGTCGGTGTCGTAGTTCGAGCGGCGGCCCTGCACCACCGAGGTGACGCGCTCCAGGCCGGCGCCGGTGTCCACCGAGGGCGCGGGCAGCGGCGCGAGCGGGCCGTCCTTGACCTTGCGCTCGTACTGCATGAACACGAGGTTCCAGATCTCCAGCCAGCGGTCGCAGTCACAGGCCGGGCCGAGGCAGGTCGCCTCCGGGCAGGGCAGGTCGTCCCCCTGGTGGAAGTGGATCTCCGAGCACGGTCCCATCGGGCCGACGTCGCCCATCTGCCAGAAATTCTCCTTCGCGCCCAGGCCGAGCACGCGGTCGTCGCCCACGCCTGCGACCTTGCGCCACAGCGCGCGCGCCTCGTCGTCGGGCCCGACGCCGGGCAGGGCCTTGTCTCCGGCGAAGACCGTATACATGATCCGCTTGGGGTCGATGCCGAGCTCCTTGACGAGCAGGCGGTAGGCCCATTCGATGGCGTCGGCCTTGAAGTAGTCGCCGAAGGAGAAGTTGCCGAGCATCTCGAAGAAGGTGTGGTGGCGCGCGGTGAAGCCGACGTTTTCGAGGTCGTTGTGTTTGCCGCCGGCGCGCACGCACTTTTGGGAGGTGGTGGCGCGGCGGTAGGGGCGGGCTTCGCGGCCGGTGAAGACGTCCTTGAACTGGTTCATGCCGGCGTTGGCGAAGAGGAGCGTGGGGTCGCTCTCGGGCACGAGGGAGGAGGAGCGCACCAGCTCGTGGCCGTTTTGCGCGAAGAAGTTGAGGAAGGAGGAGCGGACGTCGCGGGCCTTCATGGGTGTGCTCTCGGCGCGATGAGGGGTAGCGGGGGGAAGCGGGCGGCGGCCCGCGCCAGGGCGATGCAGGGCGAGGATTGTACGGCGTGGGCGGGACGGCGGCAATCGAAAACGGGCCTGGTTCAAAGCGAGGTAACACTACCTTCCCGCTCAGGGGGAGCAAAAAGGGGACATGACCTGAATTCCTGCGGGGGCTTGCGACCATCGGGGGACGTCGCTGGAAT